>JAUXWS010000015.1 GCA_030685015.1 bacterium | reverse complement strand
ACAAGAACCGGATAGGAGGCGACGCCGGACAGGGCGAGCGGGCACAGGATCGCAAAGCTCCGATGGTCAAGGTCCAGGCGGCGTAGATCCGGCCATCGTGCGGTGAAGGACGGTGTTCTTGGCTGGGGAGATCCCGCCTTGGGCCTGAAAGGGCCACGCCGGGCGACGGGCGGAGCGGGACGTCAGCCGAGGCCGTAGTACCCGCAGTTGGAGCGGGGAAGGGCCGAACGAATGGAAGGGCGGGACGGCCCAGATCTCGGAAGCGTCATGCCACAGATGTCCAGTCAGCTGGAGCTCCCGTTCCCGGATAGGGGTGAAGCCCCGACAGGGGGCGGAGTGGGGAAACGCCGACGGCGACGAGGGAGAGCGAGCGCCCAGGCACGGGCGACCTGCTGGAGCGGATGCTGCTGCGTCCGAACCTGCTGGCCGCGCAGAAACGGGTACGGTCCAACCAGGGCAGTCCCGGCATCGACGGGATGACGGTGGGCGAGTTGGCCGACCACCTGCGGGCGAACTGGGACGCGATCCGGGAGCGCTGGCTGTCGGGCACCTGCCAGCCGTCGCCGGTGAAGGAGGCGCTCATCCCGAAAGGCAAGGGCGAGATGCGCCGGTTGGGCATCCCGACCGTGCTGGACCGTTTCATCCAGCAGGCCCTGCTTCAGGTCCTGCAGCCGCTGTTCGACCCGACCTTCTCGCGGCACGGTTTCTGAAGGCCGGGCTGCTATCCGGCGGGGTGGCGGTGGAACGGCACGAGGGCACGCCGCAGGGCGGGCCCTTGTCGCCGCTTCTGGCCAATGTGCTGCTGGACGAGGTGGACCGGGAACGGGAAGGCCGGGGCCACGCTTTCATCCGCTGCGCGGACGACTGCAACGTCCATGTGTGAAGCCGTCGGGCCGGGGAACGGGTGATGGGCTGGTTGCGGCGGCTGCTCACGGGACTCCATCTGAAGGTGAACGAGGCTAAGAGCGCGGTGGATCTGGCGACGCGTCGCAAGGTGCTGGGTTACAGCTTCTGGCTGGGACCCGGCGGTGGGGTGAAGCGCCGGGTGGCCAAGAAAGCCCAGGACAAGCTGAAGGAGCGGGTGCGTCACACGACGCGGCGCATTTGAACCGCCCGGTGCGGACCCGCAGGCCGGGTGGTGTGGCAGGGGATGCCGGGGATTCCCCGGCACCCCTATGCCGATTGGTCCTCCGCTCCCGCCTTTCTACCTTCCTGACCAGGTGGTCAATGACCAAGTGGTCAGGAAGGCATGCAAACCGATTCCAGCCATGGCAGACTGATGGAAGCGCCCGCCGGGGACGACGAGGCGGTGGGCACGCCGCTCTGGCGTTCCCTTGGCGTCGGCAAACAGGAGCAGGTGGTGCGCGCCGCCGTGGAGGAATTCGCCGCCCATGGCTTCGCGGCGGCTTCCATGAACACGCTGGTGCGGCGGGCGGGCATCAGCAAGGGCAGCCTCTTCACCTACTTCCGCAGCAAGGCCGGACTCTTCGAGGCGGTCATCCGCCTGGCCGCGGGCCGCATCCGGCAGGACCTGCGCCGCCTGCGCGACGAGAGCAGCGCCGAACCCTTCCCCCGCCGACTGGAGGCCCTGGTGCGGGCCGGCTTCGATTTTCTCGAGGCGAGGCCCCAGCTGGCGCGCATCTACTTCCGCCTGCTGCAGGGAGGACAGGCCCCGGGCGGCATCCTTCAGGTGGAGGCCCTGCGCCGACGCAGCCAGGTCTTCCTCGAGGAGTTGATCGCCCAGGGCCAGGAGCGGGGGGAGTTGCGGCGGGACCTGCCTGCCCCGCGCCTGGCTTTTCTCCTCAACCGCCAGCTCGAGTGCCTGCTCTGCGCCTGGCAGGAGGAGACGGAGGGTGGTGGGGCGGCGGATGCTTCCGCGGCGGATCTGGCCCGGCGGCGCGAGACCTGGATGGGGGATTTCCTGTCCCTCATGCTGGACGGCATGCGGGCGCGGCTGGATGGACGGGAGGGGGGCTGAAAATGAGTCCTGGCGCGGGGCGGATCCTGGTGCTTGACTTGGAGACGGAGCTGCCGGCCGCGGGGCTGGAGGCGCTGCAGCAGCAACTTGGGGCGGCCGGCCTGGCAGGTCGGCTGGTCGAGGCGGGCTGGTGCCGTCTGCTGCGCGTGCCCCTGCCCGCCGGGTCGCCCGAGCCCGCTCCAAGCGCCTGGCGCCTGGCCGGGGTGCGACGTGCCTTCGTCCAGGAGGACGGATCCCTCCTGGCCGCCCGCTCCTGGCGGGAGGCGGACAGCGTCATCGCGGCGCGCGGACACCGGTTGGGGGGCGGCGCCTGGCAGCTCATCGCCGGACCCTGCAGCGTGGAGGACCGCGTCCAGATGCGGGAGGTGGCCCATGCCGCGGCGGAGGCGGGGGCGGGCTGGCTGCGTGGCGGCGCCTTCAAGCCCCGCAGCAGCCCCTATCACTTCCAGGGGCTGGGCGCCCCCGCCCTGGAACTGCTGCGTGAAGCGGCGGACGAGCGCGGCCTGGCCGTCATCACGGAGCTGCTTGACCTGCGCGACCTGCCCCTGCTCGCCGCCTGCAGCGACGTGCTGCAGGTGGGCTCGCGCAATTCCCAGAATCTGCCGCTCCTGAAGGAGCTGGGTCGCTGCGGCCGGCCCGTCCTGCTCAAGCGCGGCTTCGGCTGCACCCTGGAGGAAACGGTGCTGGCGGCCGAGTACGTGCTGTGCCACGGCAATCCGCAGGTGGCCATCTGTGAGCGCGGCATCCGCAGCTTCGAGCCGGCCATGCGCTTCACCTTTGACCTGGGGGCGCTGCCCTGGCTGAAGCAGCACGTGCACCTGCCGGTGGTGGCCGATCCCTCCCACGCCACGGGCGACGCCCGCCTGGTGCCCGCCGTGGCCCGGGGCGCGCTGGCCGCCGGCGCCGACGGCATCATGGTGGAGATCCATCCCCGCCCCGACCGCTCGATCAGCGATCCCGACCAGGCCCTCTCGCTGGAGGCCTTCGGCCGCTTGGCCGCCGAACTGCGCGCCCTGGCCGCCGCCCTGGGACGAAGCGGCGGAGAAGGGTCCGCATGATGGGCTCCGACGGGTCGTGGCCGGGGCAGGCCCGGACAGCCTTGGCCGACCTGGGTCGGCGCCTCGCCCTGCTGCCGGTCGGCCCCTGCGAGTTGGCCGCTCCGCTGGCCGACCCCCCCTCGCCCTTCGCCTGGCTGGATTGTCTGCCCCGGCACGTGGCCCGCGCCCAGTTCGGTCGGGGGCGGCTGGGGCTGGATGCCGTCTGGCGGCGGGATGGAGCCGACCTGGAGCTGCTGGCCCAAGATGGACCCTTCCGCGCCCGCTGGTTCAGCCTGCCCTTCGACCTGGATGCGCCCGCCGCCGGAGAGTGGGCTCCCTTCGGTCGGGTGCGCTGCTGGACACCCCGCCTTGAGTGGCGCGCCGGACAGGGTCTGGTTCTGCGGCTGCTGAACGGAGCCGATCCCGGCGAGCGGGCTCATTGCCGGCGTCTGCTGGGAGGCCTGGCCCGCCGGGTGGCGCGGCCCGCCCCCCGGGACCCGGTCGGCGCCCCGCACTTCGCACCCGACGGGGGAGGACGTCCCGCCTGGCTGGCCCTGGCCCGGGAGGCGCTGGGGCGCATCGGGGACGAGGCCGATCCGCTCGACAAGCTGGTGCTGGCCCGCTGGCGCACGGCGCGCCTGCCGGCCCCCGCCACCAGTGCCACCCTGCTCGAGGCGGTCTCGCGGCGGGATCCCGCCGTCTGGCCCTACCTCCTCGCCTGGCCGGGCGGTGGCGAACTGCTGGGCGCCACCCCGGAATGGCTCTTCCGCCGGCGCCGTCGGCAGGTGGCCTGCCTGGCCCTGGCCGGCACGCGACGGCGCGGCGCCACGCCCGCCCTCGACCGCATCCTCGCCCGCGACCTACTGGCCAGTGGGAAGGACCGCCATGAGCAGGAGGTGGTGTCCGCCTGGTTGGCGGAAGCGCTGCGCCCCCTGCTGGCCGGACCGCCGCGGACGGGTCGGCCGCGCCTGCGCCGCCTCGCCACGCTGCAGCATATCGAGAGCCGCCTGGGCGGCCACCTGCGGCCGGAAGTGGACGATGCGGCCCTGCTCGCCGCCCTTCATCCCACGCCGGCCCTCTGCGGCCGTCCGCGGGGCGAGGCCCGCCGCTGGCTGCGGATCATGGAGGATGGGCGGGGCTTGTGCGGCGGCGTGCTGGGCATCCTTGAGGCAAGCGCCGCCGAGGCCCGGGTGGTGATCCGCTGCGCCCTGCGCAGCAAGCGGACGCTGCGGCTTTGGGCGGGGGCGGGACTGGTGGCCGGCAGTCGGCCCGAGGAGGAGTGGGAGGAGACCGGGTGGAAACTGGGCGCGCTGGTGGCCGCCTGGGGGGATGAATCGTGAACCGGCGGTGGGCGCATGCCATCGTGGAGGCCCTGCGGGCGGGTGGCGCGGACTGCTTCGTCACATCCCCGGGGGCGCGCAACCTGCCCCTGCTGGCCGTCCTGGCCGATCGGCCGGACATGACCATCCTGTCCTGCCTGGATGAGCGCGCCGCCGGCTACCTGGCCGTGGGCTGGATGCGCGGCCACGCCCTGCGCGGCGGCGGCCCGGCACCCGCCGTGGCTGTCTGCACATCGGGCACGGCTGTCCTCAACCTGCTGCCCGCCGTGGCCGAGGCCCGCGAGGCGGGGCTGCCCCTCGTCATCCTCAGTGCCGATCGTCCCCCCGCCGAGCACGGGCGCGGCGCCAACCAGACCATCGACCAGCTGGGTCCGCTCGCCCCCCTCCTCGCCGCCCAGCGGAACCTGCCCCTGCCTGCGGAGGCGGCCTGGGCGGGCCTCGCCGACCTGGTCGGCCAGGCGCTGGAGGAGGCGCTGGACGCGCCCGGGCCCCTTCAGCTCAATGTGCCCTTCCCCGAACCCCTGCTGGCAGGAGCGGCGCTGGACGACTCCATGCCGGTCCGCGCCACTTCCCCACGGCAGGTCTGGCCGCGGACCCCGCTGCCGGCCGCCGAACTGGCCTGGTGGCGGGAGGGACCGGCCCGCGTGGCGCGGGGACTGGTCTGGGCCTGCGACCTGCCTCGCCGCGAGGACCGTCTGGCCGCCCGCGCCCTGGCGGAGCATCTGGACTGGCCCCTGCTTGCCGACGCGGGCAGCGGCCTCTGCCGCCGCGTGGCGGTTGCCGCCCGTCCGCCTCTGTTGACGCAGGGCGAGGCGCTCTTGCCGGAATTGGCCAGGGCGGACTTCGTGATCCAGCTGGGCAAACGGCCCGTCTCGCGGAGCCTGGCGGCGGGCTTGGCCGGCCGGCCGGGGCTGGTGGTGGACGAGCATCCCGGCGTGCAGGACGCGGCGGGGGCGGGCTGGCGACGCTGGCGCCTGTCGCCCGCCGCCGGCGCGGCCTCCATCATGAGCGGACCGCCGGCGCAGGCCGACCAGGCCTGGTGGACCCGGCTGCGCCGGGCGGCCGCGGAGGCGGACCTGGCCCAGGCGCGGGCCCTGGCCGACCCCTCCTGGTCCGAGGCCCTGGTGGCCCGCCGCCTGGCCCTGGGCCTGCCCCCGGATTGGGGATTCTTCGTCGGCAACAGCCTGCCCGTGCGCCTGCTGGACCAGTGGAGGCCCGGCCTGGAGCACGATCTCGTCCTGGCCGCCAACCGCGGCTGCTCGGGCATCGACGGGCTGCTGGCCACGGCCCAGGGCTTCCAGGCGGGGCTGGCGCGCCCCGTCGTGGCGCTGCTGGGGGACCTCTCCCTCCTGCACGACCTGTCCAGCCTGGCCCTGCTGGCCCAGCGGCAGCCGCCCCTGCTCCTGGTCCTCCTCAACAACCAGGGCGGCGGCATCTTCCGTCTTCACCCCGCCAGCGGCCGGCTCCCCTGGTCCTGGGCGCCCCACGGCCTGGCGCTGGCTCCCGCGGCGGCGGGGCTGGGCCTGGAGGCCCGCCGCCTGGAGAACATCGCCCAGCTGGAGGAGGTCCTGGCGGATTTCCGCGCCGCGCCCCGCACCCTGGTGGTCGAGTGCGTGGTGGACGGGGCGGACCATGGGCGGCGGACGGCCCATGCCCGTCGGCGACCGCTGCCCGCCGTCCCCGCGGACACCACACGCGTCTGGCTGCACGGCTTCCTGGGCCACCCGGCGGACTGGTCGGCCCTGCGCGCGCACCTGCCTCCGGCGCGCCGCGAGCTGGCGCCCCTCCTGCCCGGCCATGGCGCGCGGCCGGCTTCCGTCCCCGCCGACCTGGCCGGCTGGGTCGCTTGGCTGCGCGAGGAAATGGCGGGGAGAGGACCCCTCGACCTGGTGGGCTATTCCCTGGGCGGACGCTTGGCCCTGCTGGCGGCGCTGGCCATGCCGGACCAGGTGGTCCGCCTGGTCCTGCTCGGGGCCAATCCCGGATTGGAGAGCGGGCGGGAAAGACAAACCCGCCGCGCGGGCGACGAGGCCTGGGCGGAGCGCCTGGAGCGGGAGGGCCTCGCCGCCTTCCTGCCGGCATGGTACGCCCAGCCGCTCTTCGCCTCGCTGCGCGAGCGGGCGCCGGCCGGGTGGGTGGAGCGTCGCCACGAGGGCCATGCCGCCAGCCTGGCGGCGGTGCTGCGGGCGGTCAGCCCCGCCCTCCAGGAGGACCTGTGGCCGCGGCTGGCCGAGCTGCCCATGCCCGTGCTTTGGGCGGCGGGGGAGCGGGATGAGCGCTATGGTGGCCTGATGAGGCGGGCGGCGGCCCGCACGGCGCGGGGCACTTTCGTCGAGGTGAAGGAGGCGGGCCACGCCATCCATCTGGATTCGCCGCAGGCCCTGGCGGCCGCCCTGATGGACTGGTGGGACGCGACGGGCAAGCCGCCCGGAGACATGTGAGGGGGAGGACCTGATGAGCGAGCGATGGAGCGCGGTGGGGGAATGGACGGACATCCGCTATGAGAAGGGTTTGCCCGGCGGCGATGCGGCGGGGGTGGCGAAGATCACCATCTGCCGGCCGGAGCGGCACAACGCCTTTCGGCCCCTGACCGTGGACGAGATGCGGCGGGCCCTCGACCTGGCCCGCGCGGATGCGGAGGTGGGCGTCGTGGTGCTGTGCGGAGAGGGCGATCGCGCCTTCTGCAGCGGCGGCGACCAGAAGATCCGCGGCGAGGCCGGCTACCGCGACGAGGAGGGGGTGGAACGCCTCAACGTGCTGGACCTGCAACGCGAGCTGCGCGTCTGCCCCAAGCCGGTGGTGGCAATGGTGGCGGGCTGGACCATCGGCGGCGGACATGTCCTGCACCTGGTCTGCGACCTGACCATCGCCGCCGACAATGCCCGCTTCGGCCAGACCGGGCCCAAGGTGGGCTCCTTCGACGGCGGCTACGGTTCCAGCTACCTGGCCCGGGTGGTGGGGCAGAAGAAGGCACGCGAGATCTGGTTCCTCTGCCGCCAGTACGACGCCCGGCAAGCGCTGGAGATGGGGCTGGTCAACGCCGTGGTCCCCCTCGAGCGCCTGGAGGAGGAGACCCTGCAGTGGTGCCGCGAGATGCTGGCCCACTCCCCCCTGGCCCTGCGCTGCCTCAAGGCCGCCCTCAACGCCGACTGCGACGGCCAGGCTGGTCTCCAGGAGCTGGCCGGCAACGCCACCCTGCTCTACTACATGACGGAGGAGGGCCAGGAGGGCCGCAACGCCTGGGTGGAGAAGCGCCCCCCGGACTTCGGCCGCTTCCCGCGCCGTCCTTAGTTTTCCCGGAGCAGCGGCAGCGCGGTCGCGGATGTGGGGCGCGGCCTAGGACCGATCGCGCAAGTCCCAACCTTGGCCCGCCCACAACTCGACAGGAGGATCCATGAAGGTGAGCCTGATCGCCTGGTGGCTGGCCGCCCGTCCCAAGACCCTGTGGGCGGCAGTGGCCCCCGTGCTGATGGGCACGGCCCTGGCCCGGCACGAGGGCGGCTTCCATCCGCCGGCGGCGCTGGCGGCGCTGGTCTGCGCCCTGCTCATCCAGGTGGGGACCAACCTGGCCAACGACTACTTCGACGCCCGCCGCGGCGCCGACACGGAGCGCCGGCTGGGTCCCCGCCGCGGTCTGCACAGCGGGGCGATCAGCGCCATCCAGGTGCGCCGCGCCTTCCTCCTCTGTTTCGCCCTGGCCATCCTCCTGGGCGCCTACCTGCTGGCGCGGGGCGGCTGGCCCATCCTGCTGATCGGCCTGAGCAGCGTCGGCCTGGGCCTGCTCTACACGGCCGGACCACTGCCCCTGGCCTACCTGGGTCTTGCCGACATCTTCGCCTTCCTCTACTTCGGACCGGTGGCGGTGGCGGGCACCACCTACGTGCAAACCCTGGCCTGGTCGCCGGCCGCCCTGTGGGGCGGTGTGGCGGCGGGCTGTTTCTCGGTGGCCATCCTCTCGGTCAACAATTTCCGCGACTGGGCGGAGGACCGGCGCAGTGGCAAGCGGACCCTGGCCGTGCGTTTCGGCCCCGCCCTCGTCCGCGCCGAGTACCGCCTGGCCCTGCTGGGGGCGGCCCTGGTCCCGCTGTGGATGATCCACCGCCTGGACCAGCCCGGCGCCCTGATGGCCACGACCCTGCTCTGCCTGGCCATGCTTCCCCTGCTCTGGCGCGCCATGGCCGGCGAACCGGGCGAGGACGAAGCCTTCGGCGGGACGATGAACCGGCTGCTGGGGTTGACCGGCCGCCTGGAACTGCTCTACGCCGTCCTCTTCGCCGCCGCCTACCTGCTGTGAGCCGGTCATGGACATGAGGCTGGGCTGGCGGGAGGTGGACTGGCCCCTGCGGGCGCCGCTGACGACAGGGGCGTCCGCCACCCGGCGCGAGGTGCTGGAGTTGCGCCTGGCCTCGCCCCGCGGCGAGGGTTGGGGCGAGGCCGCCCCCCTGCCCGGACTTCATCGGGAGGGGCGGAGCGAGGTGGTGGCCGCCCTGCCCGCGTTGGCCGCCATCCTGGCGTCCCTGGCGCTGGAGGATCCCTTCCCCCGCCTCCTGCGCCGGCTGGAGGAGGCGATGCGTCGGGCCGAGCTGCCGCCCAGCCTGGTGTGGGCCGCCGGCTGGGCCCTGGGCGAGATGGTGGGTTGGGCGGAGACTCTTCCCCGCACGGCGCCTGACAGCGCCGGGCTGCTGGCAGGTGATCCGGAGGAGTGGGCCGCTCTGGCCCAGGACCAGCCTGGCACTGCTTGCTGGAAGGTCAAGGTGGGGCGCCATGCCTGGGAGCGCGAGACGCGCGGCCTGCTTGCCCTGCGCCGGGCCCGGCCCGCCGCCGCACTGCGCCTGGACGCCAACCGCGCCTTCGCCCTGGAGGAGGGGCTCGCTTTCCAGCGCGCCTGTCCCGGCTTGGCCCCGGACTGGATCGAGGAGCCGCTGGCCGCGACGGCCGACCTGGCTCGCTGGCGAAGGGCGGGCGGTTGGCCCCTGGCCTTGGATGAAAGCCTCGGCGCGGCGGAGCTGGACGGAGGGGAGGAGAGGGCGGCGGCGGCCTGGGTGCTGAAGCCGCAGCGGCTGGGCCTGGCCGCCGTACTGGACCGCCTGGCCGCGGCGCCGGAGGGCCGGCCCGCCTGCATCATCAGCTCCTGCTTCGAGAGTCCGTTGGGATTGGCCGCGTTGTCCCGGCTGGCGGCCCTGGCGCCGGGCGGACCCGCGCCGGGTTTGGGCACGGCGGCCTGGCTGGGCGACCCGCCCCGCCTGGGGGATTGGCATGACGTGGGGAGGCCGGCATGACTCCGGCGGCAAGCCATCAGCGGGAGCCCGGTCCGGGTCCGCTGCACCTGCTTGCGGGGAGACCGGGCGCACCCTGGCTGACAGCTCCCGGGCAGGTCGGGTTGACCCGCGACGAGGCGGCCCGCCGCGTGCGCGCGGAGGCGGAGGGGTTGCGCCGCGCCGGGTTGCGGCCGGGCGATCGGGCGGGCTGGTGGCCGACGCCGGAGGCGGAGTCCATCCTGGCGGCCCTGGCCCTGCTCGAGGCGGGGGCCGAACTGCTTCTCCTGCCCCGGCGGGAGGAGCTGCGCACCCTTGCCCTCGAGGCCCGCCGGCTGGAACTGCGGCTGGCCGTCGCGCCGCCCCTCGTGGCGGAGGGCCTGCCCTGCCCCGCCTGGCGGCCGGGCCACCCCCTCGCCCCGGCCGGGACGGGCGCCCCGGCCGGCCGGCCCCGGCGCGTGGTCCTGCGCAGCTCGGGCAGCCAGGGCGCCCCCCGCTGGATCTGCCATCCCCTGGAGAACCTGCTCATCGGTGCACGGGCGGTGGCCCGCCATCTGCGCCTCTCGCCTGTCGACCAATGGGCGCTCAGCCTGCCCCTCGACCACGTGGGCGGCTTCGCCATCCTGCTGCGCTCGCTGGTGGCGGGCTGCCGCCTGCGCCTGCCAGTCGCGGACACGGCCCCCGCCCCGTCGGCGCCCGGCGATACGCTCCTGTCCCTGGTTCCCACCCAGTTGCGGGATCTGCTGACGCTGGGACCGCCCACGCCCGGCCTGCGCGCCGTGCTGCTGGGCGGGGCGCCCTTGTCCGCCGCCCTGCGCCGGGAGGCCTTCCAGGCCGGCTGGCCGCTGATCAGCAGCTACGGGGCCACCGAGAGCGGCGCCGCCCTGTGCGCATCTCCCCCGGGAGGAGACGAGGAGGACGCGGCGGGCTGCGGACACTCCCTGCCGCCCCACCGGCTGCGGCTGGACAGTGAAGGGCGGATCGAGCTGGCCAGCCCCTGCCTTTTCGAGGCGCGGCTGGACGCGGCGGGCCGCCCCCGGGAGCGTCGCGAGGCGTGGTGGCGCAGCGGCGACCTGGGCCGCTGGCGGAGGGGATCGCTGGTGATCCTCGGGCGGGTCGACCGCCTGATCAATTCGGGCGGGGAGAAGATCCGTCCCGAGGAGGTGGAGGAGGCCCTGCTGGCGCTGCCCGGCCTTTGCCGCGTCGCCGTGGTGCCCGTCTTCGACGAGCGCTTCGGCCAGCGCCCCGTCGCCTTCGTCGACTGGGGGGCCAATCCAACGCGGGACTTGCCCTGGGTGCGCGACCGCCTGGCGGGACTTGCCCGCCACAAGCATCCGGTCCGCCTCTGGCCCTGGCCGATGGAGGAGAAGGGCTTGAAGCCCAACCTCGCCCGCCTGGTGGCAAGGGCTGCCATCCTTTGGGAGGAGGGCTGAGGTCCGCTGGCGGCACGTCGGCTGCCCGGAGGTCTTGCGCGTCGCCCATGCCCGCCGGCGAGCCATCGGGCGGCAACCAGCTCCCGGCGGATCACGGGAAGCCGTCCACCCGTCAGACCGCCTTGTGCAGCAGCTCCCGCACATGGGAGTGCAGCTCGTGCAGATCAAAAGGCTTCTGGAGCAGGCGGGCGTCGGCCTGCAGCTCCCCGTGGCGGCGGATCGCCTCCTCCGAGTAGCCGGAGAGGAAGAGCACGGGCATGTCCGGCCGCAGCTGGCGCAGTTGGCTGACGAACTCCACCCCCCCCATCTCCGGCATCACCACATCGCTGACGACCAGATTGATCTCCGCCCCCAGACGCCGCGCCAGTTCCAGCGCCATGCGGCCGTTGCCAGCCTCGTGGACCGTGTAACCCTGGCGCTTGAGGCTGTCCACCGTCATGCGACGCACGGCCGGCTCGTCCTCCACCACAAGCAGGGTCTCGCTGCCGCCCGGAATCTCCCGCTGGCACTTCTCCCGCTCCTCGACGGGAACACTGTGCTGGCGGGGCAGCAGGATGCGGAAAGTCGTGCCCTCGCCCAGGGCGCTGCGGACCTGGACATGGCCCTCGCTCTGGTGGATGATGCCGTAGACCGTGGCCAGGCCCAGTCCCGTGCCCACCCCCTCCGGCTTGGTGGTGAAGAAGGGTTCGAAAATGTGCTCGACCACATCGGGGGGCATGCCGCAGCCCGTGTCGGAGATCTCGATGACGAGGTAGTCCCCGGGCGACACCCCGCTCCCCGGATCCAGGTCTTCCGCCGTCTCGTTGCAGGTGCGGATGGTCAGGCGGCCGCCTTTCTCCATGGCATCCCGCGCGTTGACGGCGAGGTTGACGATGACCTGTTCCAACTGGGCGGGATCCACCCTGACCGTCCAGGCCGCCGGATGCAGTTCGCAGCCCAGCTCGATCGTCTCGCCGATGATGCGGCGCAGCATGCGGTCCATGTCGTGCAGCGTGTCGTTGGCGTTGAGCAGGCGCGGCTGGATCACCTGCTTGCGGCTGAAGGCGAGCAGTTGGCGCGTCAGGTTGGCGGCCCGCCCCGACGTGGTGCGGATCTCGCGCAGCTCGATACGGGCGGGGTTGTCCTCCCCCAGCTGCATCATGGCCAGCTCGCAATTGCCCGAGATGACGGTGAGCAGGTTGTTGAAGTCATGGGCCACGCCTCCGGCCAGATGGCCGATCGCCTCCATTTTTTGCGCCTGGCGCAGCTGCTCGCGCGTCTGCTGATGCTCCGTGATGTCGCTGAGGATCCCCATCACGCCCTCGAAGCCGCCACTCTCGTTGCGCCGCACGGTGGCGCTGAGCAGGCAGCAGATCTCGCGCCCGTGGCGGTTGAAGAAGTTGACCTCGCGGCGGCGGATCGCCCCCTCGGCCCGCAGGACCTCCTCCAGTTGGAGGAGCTTGTCGCGGTTCTGGCCCAGGCGGCTGATGGGCTGGAAGAGCACCTCGGCGCGCTGGTAGCCGAAGATGGCCAGGGCGGCGGGGTTGGCCTCCACCAGTTTGCTGTGGCGATCCAGGATGAAGACGCCGTCCAGGGAGCTTTGGAAGAGCTCGCGGTAGCGCGCCTCGCCCCGGCGTCCCTTCCTGCGCAGGGTGAAGAGGTACCAGGTGAGCAAGGCGGTCAGGAGGCTGAAGAGGTGGCCCAGCCAGGGCAGCAGGTCCTCGAAGGGGCTGGCCAGGGCCTGCAGGTAGGCCCGGGTCGGGACCATCTGGAAGGTCCAGCCGGGATCGATGATCGTCACCGGCAACTGGGCCGGTCGGATCCCCTCCGGCAGCACGCGGTCACGGTGCACTTCGTAGGCCACCTGGCGCGTGTCGGTGATGAGCGAGATGTTGTAGCGCCGGCGCAGGTTGTCCTCCGGCAGGCAGGCGTCCAGCAGACGCTCCACCCGGAAGACGCCGTTCACCACGCCCACCGTACGCCCTGCAGCGTTGGTGTTGCGATAGTAACAGGCGAAGCCGCGACCGCCCTGGAGCAGGGTGATGATGCCCGTGCGATGCGGTCCGCCGTCCTCGATCGCGCGGGAAAGGGCGAGCGGCACGCCCGGGTCGGGATGCTGGGCCAGGGAGCGTCCGAGGGCCCCCTCATTGCCCCGCAGCGGGACGACGAGGCGGATGATGCCGTGGGCATCGATCCAGTTGACAGCCTGGAAATCAGGGAACTGGCTGATCAGTCCCTCCGCCCGCAGACGGAAAATGGCGGTGTCGGCCGCCTGATCGTCCAGGGTGGTCAGGAGGCGCAGGCCCTCCAGGCGGGTCCGCACGCCTTCCTCGATGCGCAGCACGACCTGCTCGGCCGTGATGCGCGTGGCCATGGCATGGCTCTCCCGCCGGTGTTGCACCAGAATGAAGTTGTAGCTTTGCACCACCAACTGGACGAACCCGGCAGCCACCAGGGCCAGTAGCAGCCTGCGCAAACGGAAGGTCCATTCAGCATCTAGCTTCATCCCAACTCCTGCTTGGACAGGTGTATGAATGCATATCGGCCGAAGGGGACCCGCGATTTACTTCCTTGTCCCCGCCGCCCGGGAGGAAGTTCCGGGAACCTGTGGCCGGGGGGCCACGCCGCCGACCGCCCGGGGCAGGACGGGGATGAGCGAGGCAGGATGAGCGCGGATCAGGTCCGGCTGGCCCGGCAGACCCAGCAGTTGCAGTGGCTGGCCATTCCCTTCGAGTCCCTGTTGCAGACGGGCATGCAGTTCGGCTCGACCATCGCCAAGAAGAGCCTGGGCGCCACCGATTGGCAGATCACCCTCCTGATGATGGTGGCGCCCCTCTGCTTCCTGCTCAGCGTCTACTGGGTGGAGCTGATCCGCCTCGTCACCCGCTGGCGCCGCCTTTTCCTGCTGGCCGCCGGCTTCGGCGTCCTGCCCCTCGCCCTCATGAGCGTCTACGGCAGCATGCCCGTCCTGCTCTCTCTTCTTCTGCTCTATGAGCTGGGCAATTCCCTGACCATTCCCCTGCGCAACCGGGTGATGCAGGCCAACTACCCGGCCAACCGCCGCAGTCGCATCTACAGCCGGCTGGCGGCCGCCTCCAGCGGCATCATCCTGCTCGCCTCCTGGCCCACCGGCCGCTTCCTCGACGCCGCGGTCCACAACTGGCGATGGCTCTTCCTGGCCGCCGCCTGTTTCGGCGTCATCGAGCGCCTCATCTGGCACCGCATGCCTGACAATCCGGACTACGCGCATCACCGGCCCGCCCTGTCCAGCCCGGACTGGATGGGCCGCCTGCCCACCTGGCACCAGCTGGCCCAGCCCATCCACCGCATGCGGGCCGTGCTGGACCGCAACAAGGATTTCGCCCGCTGGGAGGGGCAGTTCATGATCTACGGGCTGGCCTTCTTCATCATCTCCACGGTGCAACCCGGCTACCTGGTCGAGGGGTTGGGACTCAGCTACAGCCAGATCAGCGTGGGACAGCTGGCCCTGCTGCGCCTGGGCGGCGTCCTCACCCTGCCGCTGATGGGCTTCTTCCACGATCGTTACAATCCAGCCACCTTCTGCTCGAAGGTCTTCCTCCTGCTCGCCTTCTTCCCGCTGCTGCTCAGCGCCTGCATCTGGCTGCCGGAGGGCATGCGCCTGGTTCCCTTCTACATGGCCTTCCTGCTCCAGGGCATGGCCATGAGCGGCGTGGCGGTGGCCTGGTCCATGTCCAGCCTGGTCTTCGCCGGCTCGGAGGACGGCGCCCTCTACCAGGGCATCCACGTCACCTTGACCGGCTTCCGCGGTTTGCTCGGCCCCCTGCTGGGCCTGCTCATCAAGCAGACCCTGGGCTGGAGCGCCGCCTTCTGGATCGCCGCCGGCCTGCTCTTCGCCGCCGGTTGGCTGATGCGCCAACAGGGCCGGGAGATGGAGCGCCGGATGCAGTCGCCCGCGGCGGCGGCGGCCTGAGACGAGGCGGCCCGTGGCAGGACCGGGCGGCCCCGGCTTGAACCTTGTTCACGGCTGGGCTGAACTCCATATTGACAATGGTCGCCGCCGTGCGACCACGCCGGCTACCACAACCACGATCATCCGGAAGGTCATCATCATGAGCCAGGCCATGCCCAGCACCCTGCCCGCCATGTTCCTCGCCACCGCGGCCCGCTTTCCCGAGCGCACCGCCTACGGGCTCCGCACGGACCGCGGTTTCGACACGCGCAGCTGGTCCCGCACCCTTGAGTTGGTGGAGACCTTGTGCGCCGGCTGGTTGGAGCTGGGACTGGGCGAGGGCGACCGCCTGGCCATCCTCTCATCCAATCGCCACGAGTGGATGCTGGCCGACATGGCGGCCCTCTTCACCGGGATCGTGGTGGTGCCCGTCTACCCCAGCCTGCCCTCGGCCCATGTGCTGAAGGTGCTGGCCGATTGCGGCGCCCGCGCCGTGCTGGTGGAGGACGACCGCCAGCTCAACAAGGTGCTGCGCCACCGCGACCAGTTGCCCGCCCTTGAGCGGATCATTCTGCTGGATGGGGAGGGACCGGGTGCGGAGGGGATCACGCCCTTCGACGAGGTGATGGAGGAGGGCGCCCGCCGCCTGGCCGCCGACCCGGGCGAGCCGCGCCGCCTGGCCGACCTTCGCCGCGCGGACGAGGTCTTCACCATCATCTACACCTCGGGCACGACGGGAGAGCAGAAGGGGGTGATGCTCACCCACGGCAACTTGATCAGCAACATCCAGGGCGCCCTGGAGAACTATCCCATCACGGAGGAGGACGTCTTCCTCAGCTTCCTCCCGCTCTCCCACATCTTCGAGCGGATGGCCGGCTACTATTTCCCCATCTCGGTGGGGGCCGCCGTCTACTACGCCCGGGACATCACCAGCGTGGGGGAGGACCTCCCCGTGGCGCGGCCCACCATCCTCATCGCCGTGCCGCGCCTCTTCGAGAAGATCCACGCCCGCATCCTTGAGAACGCGATGAAGGGTCCCAAGGTCAAGCAGGCCATCTTCAACTGGGCCCTGGGGATGGGACGCACCGCCGCCCAGAACGCCATCGAGGGCCGGGCGCCCGGTTATCACATCCGCCCCGCCCTCTGGCTGGCCGACCGCCTCGTCTTCGGCAAGATCCGGGAGCGGACGGGCGGCCGCCTGCGCTTCGCCGTCTCGGGCGGAGCCCCCCTGCGGCGGGATCTGGGCGAGTTCTTCCTCTCGGTCGGCCTGCAGATCTACGAGGGCTACGGGCTGACCGAGAGCAGCCCCGTGCTGGCCGCCAACCATCCCGGCCATGTGCGCTTCGGCACCGTGGGCAAGGTCTACCCCGGAGTCGAGCTGCGCCTCGCCCCCGACGGCGAGATCCTGGCCCGCGGGCCCGGCATCATGGCCGGCTACTACAAGCGGCCCCAGGACACGGCGCAGTCCATCCGCGACGGCTGGCTGCACACGGGGGACATCGGGCGGCTGGACGCGGACGGCTTCCTCACGATCACCGACCGCAAGAAGAACCTCATCGTCACCAGCGGCGGCAAGAACATCGCGCCGCAGCCCATCGAGAACCTGCTTCTCACCAGCCCGCTCATCGAGCAGGTGATGCTGGTGGGCGACCATCGCAACTTCGTCAGCGCCCTGATCGTGCCCAACTTCGGCCTGCTTCGGGAAGTGCTGGGACTGCAGGAGGGCTCGCCGCCGCCCAGCACCCAGCAGATCGCCGACCATCCCGAGGTCTACGAGCGGATCGACAAGGAGATCCTGCGCCTGAGCAAGGAGCTGGCCCCCTACGAGCGGGTGCGCAAGTTCAGCGTGCTGGGCAGCGAGTTCTCCATCGAGTCGGGCGAGTTGACGCCCAGCCTCAAGATCAAGCGCTCCTTTGTCCTGGAGAAGTACGGCAACGTGATCGAGGGCATGTACCTCACCAGCGACCACAAGGACCGCCTGCCGGGCTGAGGGCGGCCAGGTCCGACCGGCCGCCGGCGCGCGGCGGCCCTCGCCCCCTCCTTCCGCTTCAATGCGATTCCGAATCGCCGGTGGAAGGGATGGGGATTGGGGCCGGTCCATTATCTTGTCGCCTGCCAGAGGGCCCTGCGGGGCCCTCTGCGTCAATCCAGGGTCAAAGGGGCGGATCCCATGAGCAGCTACCGCGAGGCGGGAGTGGACATCGACGCCGGCGAGGCGCTGGTCGAGCGCATCAAGCCGTGGTGCGCGGCGACGCGCACCGACCGCGTGCTGGGCGGCCTGGGCATGTTCGGCGGCTTCTTCCGGGCGGACTTTCCCGGGCTGGCCGAGCCGGTCCTCGTCTCGAGCGTGGACGGCGTGGGCACCAAGCTGCGCCTCGCCTTCCAGACGGGCATCCACCACACGGTGGGGCAGGACCTGGTCAACCACTGCGTCAATGACATCCTGGCCTGCGGGGCGCGCCCGCTCTTCTTCCTGGACTACTTCGCCACCGGACGGCTCGAGGTGGACACCGCCGCCGAGGTGATCCGCGGCTTCACCATCGCCTGCCGCGAAAACGGCTGCGCCCTCATCGGCGGCGAGACGGCCGAGATGCCCGGCTTCTACGCGGCGGGTGAATTCGACCTGGCGGGAACCATCGTCGGCGTGGTGGACCGGCAACGCATCGTGGACGGCGCGCGCATCCAGCCGGGCGACCTGCTGCTGGCGCTCCCCTCCACCGGTCTGCACACCAACGGCTATTCCCTGGCGCGGCGCGCCCTCTTCGAGGTGGGCGGCCTGCCCCTCGACCATCCCCTGCCGGACGGCCGACCGCTGGCCCAGGTCCTTCTCGCCGTCCATCGCAGCTACCTGCACCCGGTGCAGGCCCTCCTGGCGGAGGTCGAGGTGCATGGCATCAGCCATGTCACCGGCGGCGGCATCGTCGGCAACACGAGGCGCATCCTGCCCGCCGGCTGCGTCCTGGAGCTGGACCCAGGCGCCTGGGAATGGCCGCCCCTCTTCCGTCTCATCCAGGACTGCGGCTCCGTGCCGGCGGAGGAGATGGCGCGCGCTTTCAACCTGGGGGTGGGCCTGGTCCTGGTGCTCCCGCCCGACCAGGCCGCGGCGGCCGAGGCCCTGCTCGCGGCCCGGGGCGAGGCCCCCTTCCGCATCGGGCGGGTGGTGAAGGAAAGGATTGGCTGAAATGCCGCAATCGCTATCGCTATCGATCCCGATCCCGATACCGATCCCGATACCGATACCGATCCCGATATCGATATCGATATCGATATCGATCCTGTAGGGACACACATCTTCTTCGAGTTCAGACTGAGGATCCCATGATTGCTTCGGCCCAGATTCGCCGCGACTTCCTGCGCTTCTTCGAGGAGAGGGGCCATCAGGTGGTCCCCAGCTCCCCGGTGGTGCCCAAGGACGATCCGACCCTTCTCTTCGCCAACGCGGGGATGAACCAGTTCAAGGACGTCTTCCTCGGCCAGGGGGAGCGGGCCTATGCGCGGGCCGCCTCAACCCAGAAGTGCCTGCGCGTCTCCGGCAAGCACAACGACCTGGAGGAGGTGGGGCGCGACACCTACCACCACACCCTCTTCGAGATGCTGGGCAACTGGTCCTTCGGCGACTACTACAAACGCGAGGCGATCCGCTGGGCCTGGGAGCTGCTCACCGGGGTCTGGGGCCTGCCCAAGGACAAACTCTACGCCACGGTCTTCGCCGGCGACGAGGGGGTCCCCTTCGACGAGGAGGCCTTCGCCATGTGGCGCGAGGAGACGGACATCCCGCCTGACCACATCCTCCGCTTCCCGCGCAAGGACAACTTCTGGGAGATGGGCGAGACGGGGCCCTGCGGTCCCTGCACGGAGATCCACATCGACCGCGGCGAGGCCTTCGGCGCGCTGGACCCCGCCTCCTGTTTCGTCAACACGGGGAGCGCGCGCTTCATCGAGCTGTGGAACCTCGTCTTCATCCAGTACAACCGCGACGAGGGCGGCCACCTCACCCAGCTGCCCCGCCAGCACGTGGACACCGGCGCCGGCTTCGAGCGCCTCTGTGCCGTGCTGCAGCACAAGGCCTCCAATTACGACACCGACGTCTTCCAGCCGCTCATCCAGGCGGTGGCGCGGATCTCGGGCGTGCCCTACCAGGAGGCGACGGGCACGCCGCACCGGGTCATCGCCGACCATGTGCGCGCCCTGGCTTTCGCCGTGGCCGACGGCGCCATCCCCTCCAATGAAGGCCGCGGCTACGTCCTGCGGCGCATCCTGCGCCGCGCCGCCCGCTACGGACGCGAGCTGGGCCTGCACGAGCCCTTCCTGGGCCGCCTCGCCGCCGAACTGGCCGTGGTCATGGGCGATGTCTTCCCCGAGCTGCCGGGCAAGCTGGCCCACATCCAGCATGTGCTGGGCGGCGAGGAGGAGGGCTTCGGCCGCACCCTGGACCGGGGCCTGGCCCTCTTCGACACCTTGCGCCAAGGCTTGCGCGCCAAGGGCAGCCGGCTGGTGCCCGGCGCCGAGGCCTTCCGCCTCTACGACACCTACGGCTTCCCCCTCGATCTCACCCAGCAGATGGCCGCCGAGCACGGGCTGACCGTGGACACGGCGGGCTTCGAGCAGGAGATGGCCCGTCAACGGGAATCCAGCCGCGGCGCCCGCAAGCAGGCGGTCCAGCGCGAGCGGGCGCCCTGGCAGGTCCTGTCCAGGGACAGCAGCGTGTTCGTCGGCCACGACCTGCTCGACACCATGACCCGCATCCTGCGCTGGCGGGAGGGGGAGGAGGGCGAGCTGGAGCTGGTCCTCGAGCAGACCCCCTTCTATGCCGAGGCGGGCGGCCAGGTGGGCGACCGCGGCCTGATCGAAGGCGAGGGCTGGAGCCTGGTCGTGCGCGAGACGCGCCTGGAGGAGGACCTGCGCGTCCACGTGGGGCAGGTCCAGGGCCGCTTCGATCCCACCCAGCTGGTCAGCGCCCGCGTCGAAGCGGACCTGCGCCGGGCCACCGAGCGCAACCACAGCGCCACCCATCTCATGCAGGCCGCCCTGCGCCAGGTGCTGGGCACCCACGTCAACCAGGAGGGTTCGCTGGTCGAGCCCGGCCGCCTGCGCTTCGACTTCAGCCACCCGACCCGCTTGGATCCCAGCGAGCTGGAGCGCGTGGAGAAGCTGGTCTTCGAGCAGGTGATGGCCGACCATCCCGTGCAGTGCCGCGAGACCGGCTACGACCAGGCCATGGCCGAGGGGGTGACCGCCCTCTTCGGCGAGAAGTACGGCGACACGGTGCGCGTGGTGCGGATGGGGGACTTCTCGGCCGAGCTGTGCGGTGGCACCCACGTGGCGCGCACCGGGCAGATCGGCGCCTTCGCCATTGTCGCCGAGAGCAGCATCGCCGCCGGCATCCGCCGCATCGAGGCGGTCACCGGCGGCCAGGCCCAGCGCCTGTGGCAGGAGCAGCGGCGCACTCTGGAGGAGCTGCGGAACCTGCTGGGCGGCCGCGGCGAGAACGAGGTGGAGAAGCTGGAGCGCAGCCTGGCCGAGAAGAAGGAGCTGCAGCGCGAACTGAAGCGGCTCAAGGACCAGCTCGCCCAGGCCGGTCTGGAACAGGATCTGGCCGCCGCCGAGGAGGCGGGCGGCCTGCTGCTCTTTGCCCGCTCCTATGAAGGGCTGGAGCTGGATGCGCTCAAGGACTTGGGCGAGAAGCTGCGCAACGGCCGGCGATCGGTGGCCGCCCTGCTTGCCTCGGTGCATGAGGAGCGCCTCGCTTTCGTGGTGGCCCTGGGGGAGGCGGCGCTGGCCGCGGGCCTGCAGGCCGGCGCCCTGGTCAAGGAGCTGGCACCCCTGGCCGGCGCCAAGGGCGGGGGTCGTCCCCCGCTGGCCACGGCCGGCGGGGGCGATCCGGCGCGCTGGGAGGAGCTGCTGGCGGCCTTCCGCCAGGCCGTGCGGACGCGGACAGGCGCATGAGCTCCGCGCGGCGCGCCGGGGAGATGGGGGGGCGGGGATGAGGATCTGCCGCTTCCAGCATCCTGCCGACGGCGAGGCCCGCTGGGGTCTGGTCGCGGAGGACCTCGTGCGCGAGTGGCGGCCGGGCGGTGGCGCTCCCCGCGGCGAGGGGGCGGAGCATCCCCTGGCGGGGCTCACGCTGCTGGCGCCGGTGGCGGGCGGCCGCATCTTCGGCATCGGCCGCAACTACGCCGACCATATAAAGGAAGTGAACCCGGGCTGGTCCCAGCCCGAGCCCCTCGTCTTCATGAAGCCCGACAGCGCCCTGATCGGACCCGGCGCGCCCATCGTCCTGCCGGCCGGCGCCGGGCGGGTCGATTACGAGGGCGAGCTGGCCCTTGTCATCGGGCGGGGCGGCCGGCGCCTGTCCATCACCGAGGCGGCGGGGCACATCCTGGGGGTCACCTGCGCCAACGACGTCAGCGCCCGCGACCTGCAGCAGCGCGACGGGCAGTGGATCCGGGCCAAGGGCCACGACTCCTTCTGCCCGCTGGGACCCTGGATCGAGACGGAGGCGCCCGCCGCCGACCTGCTGATCGAGACTTGGCTGAACGGCCGGTGCGTCCAGCGGGAGCGCAGCGGCGCCATGCTGCACGGACCCGCCCAGCTGGTCGCCCACATCTCCACCTTCTGCACCCTGCGCCCCGGTGACATCATCCTCACCGGCACGCCGGCGGGCGTGGGTCCCCTCGCGCCCGGCGACCGGGTGCGGATCGAGATCGAGGGGGTGGGAGCGCTGGAGAACCCGGTGGCGGCCGAGGAGGTCGAGCATGCGCTGTGAGCTGGGTCCGGTCGAGAGCTGGCTGTGGGAGGGCCTGGGCCGGCCGCGCCTGCTCGTGCTGGTGGATCCCGACCGCGCCGAGGCGGAGCGCTTGGACCGGCTGGCCGCCGCCGCGCCGGGGGCGGGTGTGGCCGCCTTCCTGGCGGGCACCAGCCTGCTCTCGCGTCCTGGCATGGGCCAGCGCGTGGGGCGGCTCAAGCAGCGCAGCGGCCTGCCCGTCATCCTCTTTCCCGGCGACGCCAGCCAGGTCGTGGGCGAGGCCGACGCCATCCTTTTCCTCAGCCTCATCTCCGGGCGCAATCCCCAGTACCTGATCGGCGAGCAGGTGCGCTCGGCGCCTCTGTTGGCCGCCTCGGGCATCGAATGCCTGCCCACCGGCTACCTGCTGGTGGAGTCCGGCACCACGACCAGCGCCCAGTTCATGAGCGGCAGCCAGCCCCTGCCCCGTGGCAAGCCGGACATCGCCGCCGCCCACGCCCAGGCGGCGCGCGCCCTGGGCCTCCGCCAGCTCTACCTCGAGGCGGGGAGCGGGGCCCGCCTGCCCGTGCCCGCGGAGATGATCCGCGCCGTCAAGGAGGTTTTCCCCGGCCCGCTGATCGTGGGGGGAGGCCTGCGCGAGCCGGCCGATCTGGCCCGCGCCGCCACGGCGGGCGCCGACCTGGTGGTGGGGGGCAGCCGGCTGGAGACTTGTCCCCTGGAGGAGCTTGAGTCGGAACTGGCGGCCCTGGCGGGCGCGCTGGCGAGAGGAGGTCCCCGATGAGGGAGCGCATCCGGCAAGCGGTGGAGGAGGGCCTGCGGCTGCGCCAATGGCTGCTGGCCGAGGGCGGCGAGGTCCTGCTGGCCATGTCGGCCCGGATGGCGGACTGCCTGGCGGCCGGCGGCAAGGTGCTCTTTGCCGGCAACGGCGGCAGCGCGGCGGACAGCCAGCATCTGGCCACCGAGCTGGTGGTGCGCCTCAGCGCCGCCCGGGAGCGGAGAGCCCTGGCCGGCCTCGCCCTGACCACGGACAGTTCGCTGCTGACGGCCTGCGCCAACGACTACTCCTTCGAGCAGATCTTCCAGCGCCAGGTGGAGGCCCTGGGCCGGCCCGGCGACCTGCTGGTCGCGCTCAGCACCAGCGGCCGCTCCGCCAATGTGGTGGCCGCCGCCCGCTCCGCCCGCGCCCTGGGCCTGGGCGTATTGGGGCTGCTGGGCGGGGAGGGGGCGCCCCTCGCCGAGCTCTGCGACCTGGCATTGGTTGTGCCCGGCACCGACGCCGGGCGCGTGCAGGAGGTCCACATCACGGCCGGCCACATCCTCATCGACCTGGTAGAAGAGCGCCTCACACCATGACCTTCCTTGGGGGAGAGCTGCTGGCCTTCCTGGGGGTCCTGGGCCTGCCCGTGCTGGTCCATCTGCTCAACCTGCGCCGCCGCCGCGCCCGCGACATCCCCACCATCCGCTTCCTGCAGGAGATCGAGCGCACGCGCCTGCGCCGCGTCCAGTTGCGGCGCTGGCTGCTGCTGGCCGCGCGCGTGCTCTTCCTGCTGGCCCTCGTGCTGGCCTTCGCCCGGCCCTTGCTGCCCCGCGGAGCCGGTTTGCTGCCCGGCGGCAAGGAATCCCGCGCCCTGGTCCTGCTCCTGGACGACAGCGCCTCCAGCCGCCTGCCCGGCGAGAGCGGCCTCACCGTGTGGGAACAGACGAGGGAGCTGGCGACCCGCCGCTTGGAGCACCTGGAGGAGCGCGACCGCGTGTGGCTGGTGCCCCTGTCGGATCCACGCGAGGCGGCGGGCCCCCTCGCCGCGGAGGGGGCGCGTCTGCGCCTGGCCGGCATGCGGCCGGGCTGGGGCGCGGCGCGGCTGGACGTGGCCCTCGAGCGCAGCCTGGAGCTGTTGGAGGACGCGCCCGCCGTGGGGCGGCAGCTTCTGCTCATCAGCGATCTGCGCCTCGAGGCTCCGACGGATTGGACCGACCGCCTGCCGGCCGACCTGCGGCGCGATCTGGTCGTCATCCCCGCTGGCGAGACGCCCGCCGCGCCGGTGGAGTTGCAGCTGGGCGTCGGCCTGTTGCGGGAGGGCCAGCCGGCCCTGATGCGGGCCACGACGGCGGGGGAGGGAGCGGCCGAGGGCCTTGCCCTCTCCCTCGCCATCGAGGGCGAGACCCGCGCCCGCCGCCCATTGGCGGCGATGTCGGCGCCCTGGCGCCAGGGCGCGGATCTGGACTTCCAATTGCCGGAACGCGGCTGGTTGCGCGGGGTGCTGCGCCTGGATGGTGACGTGGTGGAACTCGACAACGAGCTGCCCTTCGTCCTGCATGTGCCGGCCGTGCGACGGGTGGGGCTGATGGCCGGTGGCGCCGACCAGGAGCGGGTGCTGGCGGCGGCCCTGCTGCCGGACGAGCGCTACCGGCGCGGCCTGGAGCTGGTGCGGCTGGATGCGGCCACCCTGGCCGCCCTTGATCCGGCCGGACTGGACCAACTGGTGCTGGCCCTGGGCCATCCCTTGCCGGCGGCGGCGCTGCGGTCTCTGCGCGAGGCGCGGAACCGCGGCGTGCGCCTCCTCCTCTTGCCGGCGCCCGACGCCGATCCGGTCGAGGCGACACGACAACTGACCGAGCTGGGACTGCCCGCGGCGACGGGAGTGGCCCGTGGCGCCTGGCGGCTGGAGCGGCTCGACCGCGGACACGAGGTGCTGGCCTCCATCCTCGAGGCGCAGGGCGGCCTGGAGAGCATCGCCGTTATGCGCCTGCTTGAACTGGGAGCGGACGAAGTCACCGGCCTGGGACGGCGCAGTCTGGCGGAGGCGGGCGGGCGGCCGCTCATCAGCGCCTTCGAGGGGGAGGGCGGACGCCTCCTCTTCCTGGCCACCGCGCCGGACGAGGAGTGGTCCACCCTGGCGACGAGCGGCCTGCTGGCGCCCTTCCTGCAACAGGGCCTGCGCTGGCTGGACGGTGACGAGCGCCTGCCCGCCATCCTCGACTGTGGCGCGGCGGGCCGGATCGTCCCGCCCCGGGGCGTGGTGGGCGGCGACTGGCGCCTGGAGAAGGAGGGCGCCCAGTGGCGAGCCGTGCTGGACCCGGTGCGGGGCTGGCTGGATAGCCCACCCCTCCCGGAGCCCGGACACTACCGCTTGCTGGCGGATGGCCGACCAGTGGCCTGGGTGGCGGTGCGGCTGCCGGCGGGCGAGACGACAAGGCCGGTGGGCGGGGAGGCCGCCTGGCGCGCGCCGGAAGCCGGCGGCTGGACGCGCCTGCAGCCGCGTGAGGCGGGACGCGGCGTCGAGGCGGCGGAGCTGGGCCCCCTCCTGCTGGCGGCCGCTCTCGCCCTGCTGGCCGTGGAGGGCTGGCTGGCCACGGGAAGGAGCCGATCATGAGACAGAGTTTTGATGTGGGCATTGCCCGCGACGGCGAGGGCATCGTCCGGCGCGAAAGGGCCATCGCCGTGGCGCTCGTGCTCGGGGGGCAGGATCGGCGCGAGACCCTCGAGCATCTTGACGAGCTGATCCAGCTGGCCGACACGGCGGGTGCGGACGTGGTGGACCAGGTGATCCAGCCCCGCGCCCGTCCGGACACGGCGACCTGGATCGGCAAGGGCAAGGCCCAGCATCTGGCCGCCGTGGTCGACGAGCTGGGCGCCGATCTCATCCTGGCCGACGACGACCTCAGTCCCGCCCAGGCCCGCAACCTGGAGAAACTGGCGGGACGTCCCGTGGTGGACCGCAGTGGATTGATCCTCGACATTTTCGCGCGGCGGGCCCGCACCCGCGAAGCGAGGACCCAGGTCGAGCTGGCCCAGCTCACCTACCTGCTGCCCCGCTTGACGCGCGCCTGGTCCCACCTGGAGCGCCAGCAGGGCGGCATCGGCCTGCGGGGGCCGGGGGAGACCCAGCTGGAGACGGACCGCCGCCTGGTGCGCACCCGCATCCGGCAGCTGCAGGAGGAGCTGAAGCAGATCGACCGCCAGCGCGACACGCGGCGCAAGGGGCGGGAGGATGCTTACAAGGTGGCCCTGGTGGGCTACACCAACGTGGGCAAATCCACCCTGCTCAACCGCCTGACCGGCTCCGCCGTGCTGGTGGAGGACCGCCTCTTCGCCACGCTGGACGCCACCGTGCGCCGCCTCCGCCTCGAGGACGGCAACGACGTGCTCCTCTCGGACACGGTGGGGTTCATCCGCAAACTGCCCCACCACCTGGTCGCCTCCTTCCGCTCCACCTTGCGCGAGGCGGCGGAGGCGGATCTCCTCCTCCATGTGGTGGACATCAGCCACCCGCACATGGAGAACCAGATCCGCACCGTGCGGGAGGTGCTCCAGGATCTGGGCGCGGGGGAGACGCCGGTGCTCCATGTCTTCAACAAGGCGGATCTCGTGGAGGACCCCGCCCTGTTGCGACGAAGCGAGGAGTGGAGTCCCTCCGTGCTGGTCAGCGCCACGCAGGGACTGCGCCTGGACACACTGCTGAAGCGGGTTGAGGAATCCCGCGGGGCGGGCCAGCGCCGCCTCGTCCTCCTCGTGCCGTGGGATCGGCAGGAAGTGGCCGCCCAATTGCGAAGCGCCTTTCGTGTGCTCGATCATCGCTCCACGCCGGAAGGCGGACTATATCTCCTCTCACTTCCTGCCGACTCGGCGGCCGATCTGATTCGCCCTTTCACAAAAAAAGGTGCGAGAATTGAAGAAAAGTGGTGATACAACCGATAACACTCTTGACATGCTCATTCAATCAGAGTAGTTTCGGATCCAACATGTATCACCGCGATGCATGGACCCGAACAAGGGGATGCTTCCCTCGTATCACACCTTAAAGGAGGTCTCCATGAACGCAACGGTGAAGAAAGCTCCGGCCAAGAAGGCGGCCAAGCCTGCGGCCAAGAAGGCGGTTGCCAAGAAGGCTCCGGCCAAGAAGGCGGTTGCCAAGAAGGCCCCGGCCAAGAAGGTGGCGGCCAAGAAGCCGGCCGTCAAGAAGGCAGTCGCCAAGAAGGCTCCGGCCAAGAAGGTGGCGGCCAAGAAGCCGGCCGTCAAGAAGGTGGCGGCGAAGAAGCCGGCCGCCAAGAAGGTGGCGGCGAAGAAGCCGGCCGCCAAGAAGGCTCCGGCCAAGCCCGCCACCAAACCGGGCGCCAGGAAGAGCACGCCCAAGGCGAAGGCCGGTGATGAGAAGTCCGGCAGCTCCGACAAACCTGCTCCTGCCGGCAAGCACGAAGCTCAGTTGAGCTCCGTGCTGCACGTGCGCCTTTCCGAGAAGACCATGGCCCAGTTGAAACGCAAGGCGGGCAAGAAAACCGTCAGCACCTGGGTCCGGGAGTTGTTGGAAGGCAAATCCTGACCTGCATGAAGAGGGCCGCGACGCGGCCCTCTTTCGTTTGGGTGCGCCCAGCAGGGCGCCGTCCTGGAGGTGCAAGTCCTCCCGTAAGCAGACCATCGCGATCGAAGCGAAGCGCAGCTGCGGAAGGGCGACCGACCGTGGGAAGGACGCGTGGAGCATCAACCGCGGGTGGATGGACAAGAACCGGATAGGAGGCGACGCCGGACGGGGCGAGCGGGCATGTGATCGCGAAGCTCCGATGGTCAAGGTCAGGCGGCGTAGATCCGGCCATCGTGCGGTGAAGGACGGCGTTCTTGGCTGGGGAGATCCCGCCTTGGGCTTGAAAGGGCCACGCCGCGCAAGCGGCGGAGCGGG
>JAUXWS010000014.1 GCA_030685015.1 bacterium | reverse complement strand
GGGCCGAGGGATCAGGCGCGGTGTCGCCTGCATCCCGGCTTCAGCAGCGACGCCCGGCAGGGCGTCGTCTGCTGCAAGCAGCCACTCTTCACCTACCTGCATATTGTCGTCTGCAGCAGGCAGACATGCCCCTCACCCCTTGGACATCTCTTTGGACCACGTGTCCCGCAGGCCGACGGTGCGGTTGAAGACGAGACCGTCCACCCGGGAATCACGATTGAAGTAGCCCAGGCGCTCGAACTGCACGGGCTCGCCCGCCTTGGCCTCCGCCAGCGCCGGCTCCAGGCGGCAGTCCCGGCGGATGACGAGGGAATCCGGGTTGAGATCCTCCAGGAAGTCCCGCTCTCCTCCAGGTTTCTCCACGGCGAAGAGGTGGTCGTAGAGACGCACCTCGGCCGCCACGGCGTGGGCGGCGCTCACCCAGTGGATGGTGCCCTTCACCTTGCGGCCGTCGGGGGCGTTGCCACCGCGGCTGGCGGGATCGATCCGCCCCGTGAGACGCGCCACCCGTCCATCGGCGTCCCTGATCACCTGGGTGCAGGTGAACAGGTAGCCCCAGCGCAGGCGCACCTCGGCCCCCGGCGCCAGTCGAAACCACTTCTTGGGAGGATCCTCCATGAAGTCATCGCGCTCGATGAACAGCTCCCCCGAGAAAGGCACGGACCGCGTGCCCGCGGCCCCGTCCTCCGGGTTGTTGACCGCCTCCAGCCACTCCACCCGCCCCGGCTCCCAGTTCTCGATGGTGACGGGGAGCGGATCCAGCACGGCCATGCGCCGCGGCGCGCGGCGGTTGAGGTCCTCGCGCAGGCAATGCTCCAGCAGCTGGACGTCCACCACGCTGTCCCGCTTGGCCACTCCGATGCGCTCGCAGAAGTCGCGGATCGCCTCCGGCGTGTAGCCCCGGCGGCGCAGGCCGCACAGGGTGGGCAGGCGCGGGTCGTCCCAGCCGTCCACCCGTCCTTCCTTCACCAGCTGGAGCAGCTTGCGCTTGCTCATCACCGTGTAGCTGAGGTTGAGGCGGGCGAACTCGATCTGGCGCGGCTTGCAGGGCGCGCTTACGTTGTCCACGGCCCAGTCGTAGAGGGGGCGGTGGTTTTCGAACTCCAGGGTGCAGATGGAGTGGGTGATGAACTCCAGGGCATCGCTCAAGGGGTGCGTGTAGTCGTACATGGGGTAGATCAGCCAGGCCTCGCCCGTGCGGGGGTGCGGGGCGCGGCGGATGCGCCAGAGGGCTGGATCGCGCAGGTTGAGGTTGGGACTGGCCATGTCGACCCTCGCGCGCAGCACGCGGCTGCCGTCGGGGAACTCGCCGGCCCGCATGCGGCGGAAGAGGTCGAGATTCTCCTCCACGGAGCGGCCCCGCCAGGGACTGTCCACCCCCGGCTCGGTCAAGGTGCCGCGCGTGGCGCGGATCTGCTCGGCGCTCTGGTCGTCCACGTAGGCCAATCCCTTGCCGATCAACTCCTCGCTGAAGTCATAGAGCTGCTGGAAGTAGTCGGAGGCGTGGTAGAGGTGGCCGCCCCAGTCGAAGCCCAGCCAGCGCACATCCGCCTCGATGGCGTCGATGTACTCCTGCTCCTCTTTCTCCGGGTTGGTGTCGTCGAAGCGCAGGTGGCAGCGGGCCGGCACCCGCTGCCCGTACTCGGCGGCCAGGCCGAAGTTGAGGCAGATCGCCTTGGCGTGGCCGATGTGCAGGTAGCCGTTGGGTTCGGGTGGAAAGCGCGTCACCACGTTGAGATGCTTGCCGCTGGCCAGGTCGGCGTCGATGATCTGGCGGATGAAGTCGCGGCCGGCGGTCGGGGTGCTTGGGTCCATGTCAACGGGTCTCCACGTAGCGGCGTCGGTAATCGTCTTCCAGGGCCTTGAGCGCCTTGCCCTTGAGTTCGTGGCCGGCGGTGGCCAGGCGCTCCAGCGCCTCGTGCACGCGGCGGCGGGTCAGGTCGGGTCCCAGCAGTTCGCAACTGTCGAAGAGGGGCAGGCTGACCCGGGCCCCCGTCACGGCCACGAAAAAGGGCGCCAGCAGGTCGCGCAGGGCGACCTCCTCCTTCTCCACCATGCGCTCGAAGAGATCGCGCACGGTTGCGGCGCTGAAGGGACGGAGCCGCTCCATCTCCCACAGGGCGATGCGCAGCCAGCGGGCCGTGCGCGGGCCGTCGGGGCCGGCCAGCTCCCCCGTGTCGTATTCCAGCGCTCCGCGCAGCAGGAAGGCGATCATGGGCACGAAGTCGGCCAGGGTGGTGAGGCGCTTCTGGGCCAGGGGCAGGGCCCGCAGCAGCAGGTCGTCGTTGAGGCGCCAGTCGCGCAGGCGCGCCAGGATTTCCGCCGGCGTGAGGGTCTCCCGCAGGTAGCGGCCATTGAGCCAGTTCAGCTTGGCCAGGTCGAAGACGGGGCCGCCCAGCACCACGCGGTCGATCTCGAAGGAGGCGATGAACTCGTCCAGGCTGAACATCTCGCGGCCATCGGGCAGGGTGTAGCCCATCATGCCCAGATAGTTGAGCACGGCCTCCGGCAGATAGCCCGCCTCCCGGTACCAGGTGACGCTGGTGGGATTCTTGCGCTTGCTCAGCTTGCTCTTGTCGGGATTGCGCAAGAGGGGCAAGTGGATGAACTCGGGGCATTCCCAGCCCAGGCCCTCGTAGAGCAGGACGTGCTTGGGCAGGCTGGAGATCCACTCCTCGCCGCGGATGACGTGGGTGACTCCCATCAGGCGGTCGTCCACCACGTTGGCCAGATGATAGGTGGGGAATCCATCCGTCTTGCGCAGCACCTGGTGGTCCACCGTGTTCCAGGCGATGCGGATCTCGCCCCGCAGGCGGTCGGGCACCACGCACTCGCCCTCGTCGGGCACGGCCAGCCGGATGACGTGGGGCTCGCCCGTAGTGACGCGATGCATCGCGTCGCCACGGTCCAGGCCCAGGCAGCGGCCGTCGTAGCGGGGATCCTCCTTGCGCGCCAGCTGCCCCGCGCGCAGCTCCTTCAGCCGCGCCGCGTCGCAGAAGCAGGGATAGGCCCGCCCCGCCTCGAGCAGGCGCCGCAGGTGCTCCTCGTAGATGGACAGGCGCTCGCTCTGCCGGTAGGGGCCGTGCGGCCCGCCCACGTCCGGACCCTCGTCCCAGGCGAGGCCTGCCCAGCGCAGGGCGGCGAAGATGGCCGCCTCGCTCGCGGCGGTGGAACGACCCTGGTCCGTGTCCTCGATGCGCAGGATGAAGCGCCCCCCGTGGCGCCGGGCGAAGGCCAGGTTGAAAAGGGCCATGTAGACCGTGCCGATGTGGGGGTCGCCGGTGGGGGACGGGGCGATGCGGGTGACGACCGGTCCTTCCCTCATGGAAGAGTGATCTCCTTGCCAGTCTTACTGAAACAGCCGGCCCGGGTGCCGGCTGTCGCCTCTTCCGGAGCCCGCTCCGGTCTGGCGGAAAGGTAGGGCAGCGCCGCGGCATTCCCAATGCGGCCCGGCCCGCGGCGGCGCGGCCATGGCGCGGGGGAGCGGATGGCCCGCCCTGCTCTCGCTTGCCAAGGGGATGGAAAGGGGGTCAGATTTCCCGGCGCAGACGCTTGACCGGGATGCGCAGCTGTTCGCGGTACTTCTGCACGGTGCGCCGCGCCACGTGGTAGCCTTCCTTCTTGAGCAGGTTGGCGATGGTCTGGTCGGAGAGGGGCTTGTGCTTGTCCTCCCCCTCGATGATGGCCGCCAGGCGGTCGCGGATGATCTTGGTGGAGACATCCTCGCCCGAGTCGGTGGCCAGGCGCTCGCTGAAGAAGTACTTCAGCTCGAAGACGCCCCACTCGGTCTGCACGTACTTGCGGTTGGTGACCCGGCTCACCGTCGAGATGTCCATCTCGATGTCCTCCGCCACGTCGCGCAGGATCATGGGACGGATGTGATCCTTGCCGAAGCGGAAGAAGTCGATCTGCAGCTTGACGATGGAGCGCGTGACGCGCAGCATCGTCTCCCGGCGCTGCTGGATGGCGGAGAGGAACCAACGGGCGCTCTCCACCTTGCGCACCACGAAGTCCCGCACGCTCTTGTCCATTTTCTTGCGGGAGCGGATCAATTCCTCGTAGGCGCGGCTGATGCGCACCGTGGGCAGGCTGCCGTCCACCAGGCTGACCACGAAATCCTCGTCCCGGCCGCCGTCGTCGCGCTCGCTCTCCACGCGCTCCACCACCAGGTCGGGGATGATGTAGTTCTCTTTCTCCTTCAGCTCGCCCTGCCCCGGCTTGGGGTTGAGGCGTCCGATGAACTGGAAGGCGGCGCGGATCTCCTCCAACCCCACCGCCAGCAGGCGGGCCAGGTTCTCGAAGCGCTTGGCGCCGAACTCCTCGAAATGGTCGCGCACGATGCGCAGGGCGATGTCATTGGCGTGCCCGCCCTCGGCCAGCATCTCCAGCTGGACGAGCAGGCATTCGCGCAGGTCCCGGGCGCAGATGCCCACCGGATCGTAGCGCTGGATGTGGCGGAGCACCCGCTCGACGCGCTCCTCCGGCATCTCCAGCAGCAGGGCCAGGTAGTCCGTGCCGCATTCCAGGTAGCCCGAGTCCCCCATGTTGCCGATGATCTCCAGGCCGACGCGCTGGTCCTCGTAGTCAAGGGCGGGATCCATCTGCATCTGGTCGGCCAGGCGCTCCTGCAGGGTCTGGATCTGGGGGCGGGGGATGTCCAGCAGCTCCTGGGTGGATTGGGTGGCGGCCTCACCGCCGTAGGGGGTCAGGTTGTCCTCGTTGACGAATTCGTCCCAGTTGTCCTCGTCGTCCAGCGCCTCGTCCATCTCCACTTCGTCCTTGGCGCGGTCGTCGCTATCCTCCTCGTCCTCCTGGCCCGGCTCGCTCAGCTCCTCCACGCCCAGCTCGGCCTCGGCGAACTCGAGGGCGGGGTTTTCCTCCACCTCCAGCTTGAGGCGGGCCTCCAGGAGCATCACCGGCAGCTGCAACAACTCGCTGCGCAGGATTTGCTGTGGAGTCTGCACCATGTCCTGGCGCATACTCACTTCCTGGCGGAGGTACATCATGGGCAAGGATCCTTTTCCATCATAAGGTCTGATTTAACTCGATCGATATCGATATCGACTCCCATCCGATCAACCTGATGCCGCAGAACAGGCCCGTCCTTTGCAATATGTCTCATCGGCTGCCCAACCTATCGATTGAGCCGAAAATTGTCACCCAGATAGACCCGCCGCACCTGCTCATCCGCCGCCAGCTCCTCGGCCGTGCCAGATTTCAGGATGCGGCCCTCAAAGAGAAGATAGGCCCGGTCGGTGATGGACAGGGTCTCGTGCACGTTATGATCGGTGATCAGCACCCCGATCTTGCGCGCCTTCAGCTCCGCCACGATACTCTGGATATCCCCCACCGCGATGGGATCCACCCCGGCGAAGGGCTCGTCCAGCAGCATGAAGCCCGGATTGGAGGCAAGGGCGCGGGCGATCTCCACGCGGCGGCGCTCGCCGCCGGACAGGGTATAGGCTTTGTTGCGCTTGAGGTGGGAGACGCGCAGGTCGCCCAGCAACTCCTCCAGCCGCTGCCGGCGCTGGGTGCGGGTCAGGGGCATCGTCTCGAGGATGGCCATCACATTGTCCTCCACCGAGAGCTTGCGGAAGATGCTGGCCTCCTGCGCCAGGTAGCCCACCCCCGCCCGCGCCCGGCGGAACATGGGCATGTGGGTGACATCCTTGTCGTCCAGGTGGATCCTTCCCTGGCTGGGGCGGATCATCCCTGTCATCATGTAGAAGGTGGTGGTCTTGCCCGCGCCGTTGGGCCCCAGCAGGCCGACGATCTCCCCGGTGCGCACCTCGATGGAGACGCCGTCCACCACCGTCCTCCGCCCATAGCGCTTGACCAGGGCTTCGCTGCGGAAAAGACGCTCGCTCATGCGGACATCGTCATGGGCTACTCCTGCTCCCACTCCCAGCCTCCTCTTCCGGAGGGGGTGAATCCATCCGCCCGGTCGCCCTCCCGCCGGCCTCCGGCGTCTGCCGCGGTGGCTCCTTCAGCGGCACCCAGCGCGCCTCCATGCCGCCGCTCATCTGGACCGTCTCCAGGGCCTGATCCTTGAGGCGGAACCACATGCGCGCCGCATCGGCCACATTCATGCCGGGGCGGCCGCGTTCGTCCATGTGGAAGATCACACTGCGGGCCTGCCCCTCCACGTAGACGGAGACCAATTGCTCGTCCACGAAGGCGAACTCCATCCGCCGCCCCTCCAGCACATCGAAGAGAAGGCTGGAGACGCTGTCCGCCGGGCTCTCCATGCGGGCCCGCCCCTGCACCCAGAGGGAGTCCAGCTGGCGGCCGTCCCGCAGCAGGGCCTCGATGCGCTCCCCCACCACCTTCTGGCGCTCCCGGATCAGCACGGGCGACAAAAGGAATTCCATGCGGTCCTGGTTCTCGTGCCAGATCAGGCTGTCGCACTTCGCCTCGAAGTCCTCCCGGGTCAGGCGCACCTCGCGGCGGGCGATGGCCAGGCTGTCGCTGCGCCGCCATTGGATATGGCGGGCATGCAGGGTGGTGGGCGGCTCCTCCTGCAGGGTGAGCTCCGGCGCGCGGGTGGCGGTGTAGACGCCCTGCCTGTGGTCGGCCTCCACCTGGCCGGCGCGCAGCTCCACCTTGCGCCTCAGATCCAGCAGGCGGGCCTGCACTTGCAACTCGCCCTGCTCCAACCCGTTGTACCAGAAGCCTTTGTCCGCCCAGGCCTCCAGGCTGTCCCCCCAGCTGTGAACGTTGCCCCGGGCCCGCACCGTCTCACGCAGTTCGTCATAGCTGACCTCGTCCGCCGTGAGGACCCGCTCCCCCTCGGTGACGCGCACCTGGCCCGTGCAGGTGAGCAGGCCGGCCTCCCGGTCGTAGCGGCCCAGCTGGAAGTCGAAGACGCGGCCGCGGTGCAGGACGCGCACGTTGCCCTGCAGCTCGCGCACGATGCGGCCCCCCAGGTCGATGGTGCGCATCACGTCGGCCCGCTCGAGGACCACCGGATCGCCCATCCTGGGCTCCTCGAAGAGGGGCGGGGCGGGCGGTCCCGTGGGCGGCGCGGGGGGATCTGTCCGGTTGGGGGAATAGGCCGCGCCGCTTCCCAGGAAGTCCACGGCCAGCGCCTGCCCCACCACGAGGAGGACCAACAGCAGGCCGATGGGGAGGCGCGGCCTCATCGTGCGTCCTGGTCGGCCGTCGGCGCCACGGATGGCGGGGCCATGACCTGTGGCGCCGCCGGGGATGAGGCACGCCGGCGCCCGTCGCCCGTGGCGCGGTGCGTGACCCCCACCGGCTCTCCGATCTCCCAGTTGCGCAGATTGCGGTCGCTGCGGAAGCCCACTCCGTGCAGGGTGTCATAAGGCGTGACGAAGACGACCGACTCCTCGCTCTGGATTTTTTGGATGCGCTGCACCCAGTCCAGGCGCCGGGTGCGCAGGAGGAAGGGCGGGCGGCGGCGCAGGGCGGCCAGGTCCGTGCCGGGCTCCAGGTCCAGACGCCGGCCCTGGGGATCCGAGGCGGCCAGCATGCGCACGTTGCCCAGCGCCGTGATGTCCTGGCGGTCGCGCCGGTAGTGCAGGGTGTCGCAAAGAGTCAGGCTCTCGGCGCGGCCCAGGCTGTCCCAGCTCACCACCTCGACGGAATCCACCATGCGCACCAGGCTGGAGCGGCGGTGCTGATCCATGCGCCGGGCCATGGCCTCGCCGCGCACCATTCCCCCTTCCAGGAATTCCACCCGGGCGTCGAGGAAGAGCTGCTCGGGCTGGTCGGGACGGACGGCCCGGGGGGCCGACTCCTCCAGCCGGCTGCAGGCGGCCAGCGCCAGCAGCGCCAGAACGGGCAGGGCCCGCGCTCCCCCCTTGCCGCCTCGCCTCATCGGATGCCCAAAGCCAGCAAATCGTGCAGGTGCAGGATGCCCGCCGGCCGGCCCCCCTCGTCCAGCACGACCAGCTGCTGGATCTTGTGCTGGTTGAGCAGGCGCAGGGCCTCGACCGCGAGGCGGACGCCGTCGATGGTCTTGGGGCGGGGCGTCATCAGGTCGCGGGCCGTCAAGCGACGCAACTCCCCGGCCTGCAACATGTGGCGGCGCAGGTCGCCGTCCGTGATGAGGCCGGCCAGCCTCTCGTCCTCAATGACAGCCGTGGCGCCGCAACGGCTGCCGCTGATGCTGACGATCACCTCGGGCAGGGTCGTGTCCGGCGTGACGCGGGGCAGTCCCCGCTCGGCGGGCAGGGCGTCGGCCACCGTGAGCAGCAGCTGGCGGCCCAGGGCGCCGGCCGGATGGAAGAAGGCGAAGTCCTCCTTGGTGAAGCCGCGGCGGCGCATGAGGGCCACGGCCAGGGCGTCGCCGATGACGAGGGCCAGCGTGCTGCTGGTGGTGGGCGCCACGCCGTTGGGACAGGCCTCCTGCTCGATGGAGGCGTCCAGCAGGATGTCGGCGTGACGGGCCAGGGGGCTGGTCAGGTCGTGGGTGATGGCGATGACAGGCACGCCCCGCCTTTTGAGGAAGGGCAGGAGGATGGTCAGCTCGTCGCCGGCGCCCGATTTGGAGATGACGAGGGCGCAGTCGCCCGGCTGGATCAGCCCGAAATCCCCGTGCGCTCCCTCGATGGGGTGGACGAAGAAGGCCGGCGTGCCGGTCGAAGTCATGGTGGCGGCGATCTTGCGCGCGACGAAACCGGACTTGCCCAGCCCGCACACGATGAGGCGGCCGCCGCGTTCGGCCGTGCCGCCGCTCGTCTCCAGGATGAGATCCACCGCCCGGAGGAAGGACTCGTCCATCCTCGCCTCCAGGCTCTCCAGCGCCCCGCGTTCGATGGCCACCACCTGGCGCAGGATCTCCAGCTCTTCCCGGCGTTCCATGGCCTTCCCCTACTGGCCGGCCGAGGCGGCCGGTCCCTTGCCTTGAAGGTAGCGCTCCAGCAGGCTCTCCAGCTGGCCCCGCGCCTGGAGCAGGCGCTCCACCCAATCCCGCACGGCGCCCCGGCCGCCCGGGCAGGGTGAAATGTAATGGCAGCGCTCCCTCACTTCCGGCCGGGCGTCGGCGGGACAGGCGGCCAGACCCGCCGCCGCGAGGAGGGGCAGGTCGATCCAGTCGTCGCCCATGGCCGCCACCTGATCGGGCCGCAAGCCCGTCGCGCCGCACAAGTCGGCCAGGGCCGCCGCCTTGTCCGGGCGGGCCTGCAGGACGTGGTCCAGATGCAATTCCCGGCTGCGGCGGGCCACCGCCGCCGAGGCGCGCCCGGTGATGATCGCCACCTGGAGGCCGGCGGCGCGGGCCAGGGTCACGCCCAAGCCGTCCTGGGCATGGAAGGCCTTGTACTCCTCCGTCTCCCCCAGGATGATCCGCCCGTCGGTGAGGACGCCGTCCACGTCCAGCAGCAGCAGGCGGCAGGCCCGCGCCCGCCGGGCGAACTCCTCCTCGGGCAGGATGATCACGCGGCGCCTCCGCAACTGTCGAAGGGGCGGTCGTCGGCGGCGCGGGCGATCTCGTGGATGCGCACGCAGTCCTCGAGCAGGGCCCGCAGGCGGGACATGGGCAGCATGGAGGCGGCGTCGCACAGGGCGCTGGGCGGATCGGGATGGGTCTCGATGAAAAGCACGTCCACGCCCGCCGCCACCCCGGCCCGGGTCAGGTGCGGAATGTACTGGGGCTCGCCCCCGGCCGGGTCCGCGCTGGAGACGCCGTACTTGCGCACGGTGTGGGTGGGGTCGAACACGACCGGGTAGCCCAGGCTGCGCATCATGGGCAGGCTGCGCATGTCGGCCACCAGGTTGTGGTAGCCCAGGCAGGTGCCGCGTTCGGTGAGCAGGATGTTCGTGTTGCCGCAGGCCTCGATCTTGCCCACCACGTTCCTCATGTCCAGCGGGTGCAGGAACTGGCCTTTTTTCACGTTGACCGCCTTGCCCGTGCGCGCCGCGGCGATGACCAGCTGGCTCTGCATGGAGAGGTAGGCCGGGATCTGCAGCACGTCCAGCACCTCGGCGGCGGGGGCGCACTCCTCGGGGGTGTGGACGTCGGAGAGGACGGGGATGCCGAAGCTCTCGCGCACCTCCTGCAGGACCTTGAGGCCCTCCTCCAGGCCCGGTCCCTGGTAGCTGGCGATGGTGGAGCGGTTGTCCTTGAGGTAGCTGCTCTTGAAGATGAGGGGCAGGCCCAGCGCTTCGGCCAGGCGGCGGCAATGCTCGGCCACCTGCAGGCAGACATCCCGGCTCTCGATGACGCAGGGGCCGGCGATGAGGGCCAGGGGGCCGCCGCGGCAAATGGTGAGATCGCCGACGCGGATCGTTTTGGACGCCATCTTGTCCTCGCTTCCTCCCCCTGCCGGGGTTGCTGCTTGAGCGGCCGCGCCACGCGTGGCGACGCCGGATCTTGCGGCGCCAGCGCCGCGCGCTTGCACCTTTCTTTCACGGGCGAAAGAAAGGTGCCCAAAGAAAGCCCTCTCCAAGACATTCAGGGCCCTAACTAGGCGGCCTCACGGCCGCCGTCGCACAGAGGGCCCTATCACCTGATGCGGTCCCCATGGTGATTGGTTCAGGCCGAGGGCCAACCACAGGTTGGCCCTCGGCCTTCACCTCACGCAGCCATGTCTCAT
>JAUXWS010000013.1 GCA_030685015.1 bacterium | reverse complement strand
GCAGGGGCAGCTTCGTGCAGTGGAACAGGGAGTTGGCGGTCAGGGAGCTTTGTTTCCGGCAACGGGCGCATTGGACCAAGGGCCGGGTCTTCAGCACATGTCCATGGGCGAGTCCACAGCGCGGGCAGCAAAACCCGGTCGGCCAGCGCAGTTGGTACACCGCCGCTCGGCACTGTTCGACGGACCCATATAGGCGTTGAAAGTCAGTCAGGCTGAGACCCTTCTGAAACTGGATACTGAGTGAGGACGGCATGATGGGCTCCTTTCGTGAATTCGTCACGAAGATCAGCCTGGGGTGGGACATGTCAACTCATTGACCTTGATCAGCATCCACTTCGGTAGCTGAAACTGCTGCGTAATCGGGAAATGAGTTGAGGCTCAATTGCTTATCTACTCGCACCGAACCTTTGACATGGAAGACTACTGAAACCGCGAGTAGTTTGCAGATAAAAATGAAATTGATCATTTCGATCACGCAACATCTTTTCCGGAAATCTTTCCGGAAATCTGCTTCTGGCCTTCGCGAGTGGTGTACTTGTGTCCTCCCAGGTGATGCAGCGTTGCCACTGTGAGAACCAGCGCGTGTCCAGTTCCATCAGGACAGCGGATCCCAGGCGCAGCAGGGCATCCTCGTTGCAGAACAGGCTGCCGACACGTGTACGGCGCAGGAATTCTTGCTGGACGCAGACACGCCCCAGCCGGCGTTCTCGCCAGGCCGTGAGTTCCTCGCCTGGCAGCTTGGCTGCCCCGCTGACCTGGGTGGAGCTGACGTACATACCCATGCACTTCTCGAAGACCGCCGTCATCTTGCGTGCGGATGAAGTACAAATTCCCCATGCAGGTCAGCAGGGTGCTCGCTGAGCAGCCCCTTTTCCAGGGCAGAAGAGTAGAAGGTGTGTCAGTTTTCAATCGGCGTTGACACGGGCCTTCCCGCGCCAAAGCCCTACCTTTTTCCATGACCATGCCCGACCCCCTGCCGGATCCCGCGGCCTGCCTGGCGGCGGCCGGCCTGCCCCACGCACAGCCCCGCGCCTGGCGCATGCCGGGCGGCGGCAGCGACCGCGTCATGACCCGGCTCTGGCCCCACGGGGACAGGCCGGAGAGCCTGGTCCTGGTGCAGAACCCCCATCCCCAGACCTTCGGCGGTCCCCTCAACGAGAACCACTCCTTCTGGTACGTGGGCGGCCTGCTCATGGCGGCGGGCGGCCACGGGCCCGCCCTCATCCACGCGGCCCTGGACAAGGGCTGGTACCTGGTGGAGGACCTGGGCGACGAGCTGCTCCTCGACCTGGTGGAGCAGGCCGGGCGCGACCATCCCGAGGTGGAGCGCTGGCTGGGCGAGGTGCTGGAGATCCTGCTGGACCTGCAGATCCGCTTGCAGGAGGTCTTCGACCCGACACGCGTCCACGCCCTGCCCTACGACCACGAGCTGATGACGGTCTGGGAGTCGGGCTACTTCCGCCAGCGCTTCCTGGAGGGCCTGCTTGGCCTGCCCTTCGACCGCGCCGCCCTGGACGCCGAGTGCGACGAGCTGGCCCGCCGGGTGGAGGCGGGCACGCGCCGGGGCGTGCTCTTCCGCGACTTCCAGTCCACCAACGTGCTGCGCAAGGAGGGCCGCTGGCGCCTCATCGACTTCCAGGGCGCGCGCCTGGGGCCGCCCCACTACGACGTGGCCTCCCTCATCAACGACCCCTACCTGCGCCTGGACGCCGGATTGCGCCGTCGTCTGCTGGAGGGCTACGCCCGCCGGCGCCAGGAGCGCGGCCTCGAGCCGGCGGCGGACTTCCTGGCGCTCTACCCGCTGGTGGCCGCCCACCGCATGATGCAGGCGCTTGGCGCCTACGGCCTGCTCAGCAAAGTGAAGGGCAAGTGGTGGTTCCTCCAGCACGTGCCCGCCGCCCTGGGCCATCTGCGCGAGCTGCTGGCGGAGCCGGCCTTCGAGGGCTGCCCGGAGCTGCGCCGGGTGGCGGAGGCCGCCGCCCGCCGGGTGGCGGGGGACGGGCTGGAGCGGCTGCGCGGGGAGGGGGCGTGAACAGGGCGGCCTTCACCGGCGGCGGCACGGGCGGACACGTCTACCCGGCCCTGGCCGTGGCCCAGGTGCTGCTGGCCGATCCCGCCTGGCACGGCCTCTACATCGGCACCCGCGGCCGCGCCGAGGAGCGCATCGTGGCCGGCCTGCGCGAGGGCGGCCAGCTCGATCTGCCCTTCCGCCCCGTCATGGCCATGGGCTTCCCTGGGCTGCGCAGCTGGCGGCTTCCCGCCTTCATGGTCCGGCTCAAGCTGGGCGTGCTGCAGGCCGCCTGGCACCTGCTGCGCTTCCGGCCCCAGGTCCTGGTGGCCACGGGCGGCTACGCCGCCGCGCCCGCCGTCTTCGCCGCGGCCCTGCTGCGCCGCCTGGGCCTGCTGCGCTGCGGCATCCTCATCCACGAGCAGAACGCCACTGTCGGTCTCATGAACCGCCTGGCCGGGCGGCTGGCCGACGTGGTGGCCCTCACCTTCGCCGAGTCGGCGGAGGCCCTCCCCGGCTGCCGTGTCCTCACCGTGGGCTACCCCGTGCGCGCCGGGCTGGAGCAGCTGCCCGACCGGGAGGAGTCCTGCCGCGTCCTGGGGCTGGACCCGGCCCGCCCCGTCCTCTTCATCTTTGGCGGCTCCCAGGGGGCGCGGGCGATCAACCTCGCTCTTTACCGCATCCTGCCGGAGCTGCTGCGCCGCGGCGTGCAGGTCCTGCACGGGACGGGCATGTCGGCCGGCACGGCCTGGGACGCCGGCGCCGAGCATGCCCGCGCCCTGGCCGCCCTGGAGCGCGACGTGGCGGACTGGCCCGCCCTGGCGCCCTCCTACCATGCGCGGCCCTACTTCGACCAGATCCAGCTCGCCTACGCCGCGGCCGACCTCGTCTGCTGCCGCGCCGGCGCGGGGGCCATTTTCGAGCTGCTGGCCATGGGCCGTCCCGCTCTCCTCATCCCCAAGATGGGCCTGCCCGGCGACCACCAGACCGCCAACGCGCGCTGCGCCGAGCGGGCCGGCGCCGCCGCCCTGCTGCTTGAGGAGCCGCTGCTGGCGGAGGGGCGGATCGAGGCCGGGGTCCGGCCGGAGCGGCTGGTGGAGGCCCTCGGCGCCCTGCTGGAGGATCCGGCGCGCCGGCGGGAGATGGCCTCGGCGGCCCACGGCTTCCGCGGCGACGCCCGCCTGCGCATGGCCGCCCTCGCCCTGGACGTGGCGGCGGGACGCCCCCTGCCGGCCGAGGCAGCGCCGGGCGGCGCCCACGGCTCCCCCCGCTCCTTGGAGCGCCTGGGCACGGAGCAGCTCCTCGCCCGGGTGGAGGACCTGCGGGACGAGGCGGACCGCCGCTACGTGGCCTACCGCTGCCTGGCCGCCCTCTGCTCGCCGCAGTGGGCGGAGCGCAACGCCGGCATCAAGCTGGCCACCCGCCTGCGGCTGGACGCCGCCCTGCCCCTGCTCGTCCACCTGGCCGAGGACGCCGCACCGCCCGCCCTGCTGCCGCGGCTGCTGGGCGAGCGACGCCACCAGAACGGCTTCATCCGGCGCAACCTGATGACGGCCTTCGCCGCCCTGCCCGCCACGCCGGACTCCATCCGCGCGCTGCGCCGGGCGCTGGCCGATCCTTACTGGGAGGCCCGCGTGGAGGCCATCCACAGCCTGGCCGTCCTGCACGACCCGCCCGATCCCGCGTTGGAGGCGGCCATGGCGCGCTTCCGCGACCGCGGCAACTTCGAGGAGGCCCGGGCCGTGGCCGATTGGTGGGCCTCCTGCCTGCCGGCGGCGAGCTGGCGGGAATGGCTGTTGCCTCTGGCCCGCCACGCCAACTGCCGGGTGCGCGAAGCGGCCATCCTGGCCCTGGAGCGGCGGGTGCGCCAGGGCGAGCTGCGCCTGGAGGACCTCAAGGGCGAGCTGGACGGCTTCCTGCTCACCAGCACGCACTTCCGGCCGCGTTTCCCCTTGAAGCAGGCGATGCGGGCCCTGGCCGAGCCCCGGGAGAAAGAACCATGCTGATCTGGCTGGCGGAACTCCTGCGCGAGGAGCTGGGCGGCCCCGGCTTCCTGCGCCTCTTCCACTACCTCACCTTCCGCGCCGTGATGGCGGCCATGACCACCTTCGTGGTCAGTCTGCTCATCGGGCGCCGCGTCATCCTTTTCCTCCACCGCCGCCGCATCCGCGACCTGGTGGAGGACTACGGCGTCATCGATGTGAGCAACAAGCGGGGCACGCCCACCATGGGCGGCCTCATGATGATCCTGGCCATCCTGGCCGGCTACCTGCTCTGGCTCAGCCCCTCCAGCCCCTTCGCCTGGGCCGGGCTCTCCGCCCTCGTCTGGTTCGGGGCGGTGGGCCTGCTGGACGACTGGGGCAAGCTGAAGGGCGGCAGCGGCCGCCACGGCCTCTCCCAGCCGGCCAAGCTGGCCCTGCAGGGGATCTACGCCGTCGCTTTCGGCCTCTGGCTCTTCTCGGCCGCCTCGCCCCTGCCCGAGCCCTTGCGTGGCCAACTGCTGCTCCCCTTCATCAAAGGACCGGTGCTGGACCTGGGCTGGCTGGCCGTGCCCTGGGTGGTGGCCGTCTTCCTCAGCGTCTCCAACAGCGTCAACTTCGCCGACGGGATGGACGGACTGGCCGTGGTGCCGGCGGCGGTCGCCTTCATGGTCTACGCCATCTTCGCCTACGTCCTGGGCAACGAGCTGCTCAGCCAGTACCTCCACTTCGAGTCCATCCGCGGCGCGGGCGAGTTGACGGTGCTGGGCGGCGCCGTGATCGGGGCCGGGCTGGGCTTCCTCTGGTACAACTTCTTCCCGGCGCAGGTCTTCATGGGGGACACGGGCAGCATGGCCCTGGGCGGCCTGCTCGCCGCCGTCATGCTCATGCTGCGCCAGGAGGTGCTCTTCCTCATCGTGGGGGGCGTCTTCGTGCTGGAGGGGGCCAGCGTCCTGATCCAGGAGAAGATCGGCATCGGCCTGCTGGGCCGGCGCATCTTCTTCCGCGCGCCCATCCACCACGCCTTCGAGCACCGCGGCGTGGCGGAGACCAAGGTCGTCATCCGCTTCTGGATCGTGGCGCTCATCCTGGGCTTCCTCGGCCTGCTCTCGTTGAAGATCAGGTGAGGAACGCATGGGAGACCGGAGGTGGCGGCAGGACGGACAGCCGCCGGCATGGAGGGCGCCCGGTGAGGCGACAGTCGCACTCCAGTGGGCCATGCCGTGACTGAGCCCATCGGCATCCTGCTGGCCGCCGGACTGGGCATGCGCCTGCGGCCCCTAACCCTGGTGCGACCCAAGCCCCTGGTGCCCCTTCACGGCATCCCGCTGCTGGAGTTCGGGCTGCGGCAGCTGGAGCAGGCCGGCTGCCGGCTGGCCGCGGTCAACGGCCACCATTTGCCGGAGCTTCTGCGCCGCTGGCTGGAGGAGCGGCAGCTCCGCCGCCCCGGCCTGCGCCTGCGCTTCTTCGAGGAACCCGTCCTGCTGGGCGTGGGCGGCGGCCTGGCCCGCATGGCGCGCGAACTGCCCCCCGGACCGCTTCTGGTGCAGAACGGCGACGTGCTGCACGATGGCGACCTGGCCCGTCTGCTGGAATCGGCGCGGCTGGACGAGGGCGGGCTGGCGCTGGCCACGGGGGGGCGGCCCCTGGTGCTGGAGGTGGTGGACGGTGTGGTGCGGGGTCTGCGCGACGCGGCCCGCAGCACGCACGGCTTCACCGGCGTCCACGTCTGGAGCGGGGAGGCGCGGGAGCGGTTGGCCGCCTGGCGGGAGGCGGACCTCATCCCCTTCCTCCGGCGCGAGATCGCCCAGGACCGGCCGCCGCGCACGCTGCCGCTGGCCGTGGCGGGCAGGCCGGGGCTCTGGGTGGACCTGGGCCACCTGGCACGCTACCTTGATCTCCACCACGAGCTGTGGGAGAACCCGGCCTACCGCCGCCTGCTGGACAGATTGGACCTGGGCGCCGACTGGGACGCGGCCCGGCTTCTGAGCGTGGGGCGGGACAGCCGGCTGCCGGAGACGGCCCGCCGCTGCGTGGCCTGGGACGGGGTGGCATGGGAGGGAGAGGCCGCCGACACGGTCTTCCTGGACGGCGTGCGGGGTCGGGGACGGGTCAAGGGAGAGATCGTGTTCTGATGCGCCGGACCATCTCCTTCATCATCTGGATCACGCTGCTGTCCCTGCTTGGCTGGGGCTTGCTCTGGCTCTTCCCCCCGACGCGGCCCGCCGGCGCCACCGAGTTCACGCTGGTGAGCTGGAACGTGCATGGCTTGAACTCGGAGTCGGGCGAGAACACGACCGACCTCATCCTGGATGGCTTGCTCGCCCTGGACGCGGATCTGGTCTGTCTGCAGGAGTTTCCCGTCGCCCGGGCCGGAGCACCGGTCCGCCAGCGGCTGCGCGCCATGGGCTACGAGCACGAGGCGCTCTTCAGCTACGACCATTCCCGCACCCGCTCCTACGGCCAGGGCATGGCCCTCTATTCGCGCCATCCCATCCGGGGGCACGGCGAGTGGCCGCTGCTGCCGCACGGCGAGGGGCGCATCCTGGGGCTGGCCCTGGTCGAGGTGGAGGGCCGGCCGCTGCACGTGGGCCTTGTGCACATGCCCAATTCGGACATCCATCTCAACGGCAAGCGGGCCATGATGGGGAGCGAGATGATGGGGGAGAACCTGCGCACGTTGCAATGCGAGGATCTGCTGGCAAGGGTGGATTCCCTGCGCAGCCAGGCGCTGGTGCTGGCCGGGGACTTCAACACCTTCCCCCTTTCCGCCGCCTGGCGCCTGCTGCGCGGCCGTTACCTGGACGCCTTTCCCTTCACCCGCTGGAGTCAAGGCACTTTCCAGGTGCGGGAGGGGCTTGATGTGAAAATCGACCATATCTTTCATTCACGGAAGGTGCGCAGCCTGGAGGCGCGCGTGCCGCAATTGGCCGGCTCCGACCACCGTCCGGTGTTCGCCCGCCTGCAATTCTGAAGAGGTGCCATCGTCCCTGGCTCCCACTTGATGCCCGACGGGCTGACAGACCCATCCACCCAAAGCGCCCCGCGCGCCCCGACCAGGTGGAAGGGCAGGCACACCGGGAATCCATTCCAGACTGGAGCGGCGCATGCCCACACTCAACCTTCCGCCCGCTGGACCGCGCCGCGTGCCGGTCCTCCTCCTGTCCATCCTCCTCGTCCTGCTGGCCGCCGCCGCGGGTTTCGCCGCGCCGTCGACGGCCGCGCTCCAGGACGACCTTGACGTGACACGCCTGGACGAGCGCGGCCTGGAGGCGGTGCTGCGTCCACGCTGGAGCCTGCTGCCCCTTTCCACGGGCGGACAGCTGGCGCGGGCCGCCCATTGCAGCGACCCCGATCGCCCGCGCCGCCGCCTGCAGGTGGCCCTTCCCCCCGGCTCCCAGGTCGAGGTGACGGTGCTGGGCCTCGCCACCCGCGCCTGCCCCGGTCCCTTGCCGGACACGGGCCTGAGCGGCGCCAACCCGGAGCCGGTGGTGGCCTGGCAGGTGGAGGAGTGGGGGGATCTGCGCGTGCTCAGCATCGTGGCGGATCTGGTGCGGGATGGCGGCGCTGCCGCCGCCCTGGTGGAGGAGCTGCGCCTGCGGGTGGACTTCATCGGGGGATCGGGCGGATTCACCAGCCGTCTCTCGGCCCTGGAGCTGGCGAGCTGCCTGCTCAATCCGGGGCAGGCGGCGGGCTGGGCCCGTCCCCGCATGGCGGGCCGGATGGACAGCCCGCTGTGGGACGGCACGCATTGGGTGCGTCTCCCCGTCACCCAGGAGGGCCTCTACCAGGTGACGCCCGCCCTGCTCACCCAGCTGGGCCTGGCCCCGGCCCAGCTGGACCCGCGGGCGATGAAGCTCTACAGCTACAGCGGCGGCCACATCGACGACGCGCCCGGCGCCGCCCGCAACAGCGAATTCAGACCGCGGGAGATCCCCCTGCTGCGCGAGCACGACGGCGACGCCTCCTTCGAAAACGGCGAGCGCCTCATCTTCCACGGACAAGGCACCGCCCTTCTGCGGCCCACGGCGGTGGGAACGATCGGATTGCGCGACCACCCCTACAGCGACATCAACGTCTACTGGCTGCTGGTGGGCGGCGGCATCCCGGGCCGGGAGATGGCCCCCATCGCCGATCCCTCGGGCGCGACCCCCTTCCCGCTGTCGGCCGTCCGCTGGCGGGGCCTGCTCAACGAGCACAAGACCTATGGCGAGACCTCGGCCCTGGCCTGCGTGGGCGACCTCTTCCGCGCCGGGACGCGGGCCACCTACACCTTCCCCGCCCCCCTGGGCGGGCCCACCGCCCTGCGCCTGGAGTACGACTTCTACCCCGACCTCTTCATGCAGCAGGACAGCCTGCGCTTCGAAATCAACGGACAGGTCTACCCCCTCAGCGGGCGGCCGCACAGCACCCAGCTGGAGGCGACCCTCAACCTGGGCGGGGACCAATTGCGCATCACGCTGGAGCGGCTGAGCGACACGGGCCTGCCCATCCACCTCAACTGGCTGATGCCCAGCTTCGAGGCGCCCGCCCGCTTCATCGACGGCCAGTTGGCCTTTGAGTTGCCGCCCGTGGCGGGCAGCTATCAGGTGCAGATCCAGCAGGCGCCCGCCTCCTTCTATGTGGTGGACGTGACCGATTTCGACTCCCTGCGCGTCTCCCGCCAGGCCCTCCTGACCGACCGCGTGCCGGCGGTGGGCGGGGGGCCGGCCGGTCGGGCCCGGCGCTATTTCGGCGCCACCGATGCCGCCCTGCGCACGCCGGTCGGGGCCAGCCTGGCGACCATGCCCGACCTCAAGCGGGAGGCGGGCAGCGCCGAGCTGATCGTGATCGCCCCCGCCGCCTTCGCCGATGCCGCCGCCGAGCTGGCGGCCGTGCGCAGGGCCGCCGGCATGACGGCGCGTCTGGCCGTGCTGGAGGACATCTACGCCGAATTCAACTGCGGGGTGGTGGATCCGGGGGCCGTGCGCAATTTCCTGCGGCACGAATGGCTGCATGCCCCCGACCCGGCCGGCCACGTCCTGCTGGTGGGCAACGGCCACTACGACTACCGCGGCCTGGTGGCGGGCGGGTATCCGTCACGCATGCCGGCCTGGTACCTCTACAGCACCAGCACCTCGGACGCCGACGCCATGATCGACGACTGGTTCGTCCAGCTCGCCACGCCCGGCCGCCTGGAGATGAGCCTGGGCCGCCTGCCCGCCAACAGCGCCACCGAGGTGGCGGCCTACACGGCCAAACTGGCCGCCTACACGGATGGGACCGCCCGCGGCCCCTGGCGCAACCGCCTGCTCTTCGTGGGGGACGACGAGCACGGCGAAGGCGACCAGGTCAACAGTTTCGAGATGTCGCACAGCCAGGACACGGAGGAGCTGATCCGCAACCGCGTGCCCGATGCCCACGAGGTGGAGCGCCTCTACCTCTTCGAGTACCCCAGCGTCTACAACCCCTCGATCCGGGTCAACCAGAAACCCCTGGCCGAGGCGCGCCTGGTGGCGGCCCTCAACGAGGGCGTGGCCCTGGTCAACTTCCTGGGTCACGGCAACAACACGACCTGGACCCACGAGTACGTCTTCAACGCGGCGCGCCACTACCCGCTGCTGCAGGCCAATGGCCGGCCCGCCGCCTACATCGCCGCCACCTGCTCGTGGGCGGAGGTGGACCTCCCCATCGGCGAGGCCTTTCCCCAGCAGCTGATCAACATGGCGGGGGGGGGGGCGATCGGCGTGCTGGCCGCCACGCGCAAGACGGGCGGATTCAGCAACAACAACTTCGTGGACGACCTCCTCACCATCTTCTTCTCGCGCGATGAGGCGAGCGGCCGCCCGCCCGCCATGGGCGAGGCGGTGCGCCTGGCCAAGAACATCTCCTACGACAGCAACCGGCGCAAGTACATCTGGCTGGGGGATCCCAGCCTGCCACCGGGCTTTCCCGGGGGTGGCGGGGAGGTGTTGGGCCTGAGCAGCGGGGGTGTCGCCGTGGACACGCTGCTCAGCCACGGCCTGGCGGGGGTTGAGATCGCCACCAGCGGCGAGGGCCACGCGCCGGTGCGCGACGGCGTGGTGACCGTCTCGGCGCGGCAGGCGCCCGTCCCGCGGCGCCACGACTACGACCCCTACACCTCGGGCACCTTCTATCACGGCATCAGCCTGGACTACGAGAGCCCCGGTCCCTTGCTTTACTCCGGCAGCGTGGACCTGGCCGCCGGCCGGGCCAGCGTACGCTTCATGGTGCCGGGGGACATCCTGGAAGGCGCCCGCGGCCGCTTGCGCTTCTACTACGAGGGAAGGACGGAGGGGGGGGAAGTCGACGACGGGCTTGTCTACCTGGACCCGCCCTTCACGCGCAATCCCAGCCCCGGCACGGACGCCGAGCCGCCCCGCCTGCGCCTCTTCCTCAACGGACCCCAGTGGCGGCCCGACGACTGGGTGGCCCCCAACTCGCGCATCGTGCTCCAGGTCAGCGACAGCAGCGGCATCAACCTGACCGGCGAGATCGGCCACCGCCTGGAGGTCGAGATCGACGGCGGCATGCCGCGGGACCTCACCTCCACCTTCGAGTACGACCGCGGCAGCTGGACGACGGGCGAGGCGCGCCTCGACCTGCCCCGCCTCGATCCCGGCGAGCATGGGCTGCGGGCCCGCGCCTTCGACAACTACAACAACCCGGGCTACGCCGAGACCACCTTCCGCGTGGTGGACGACGCGGCGCCGCGCCTGGCCGAGGTGGTCAACTTCCCCAATCCGGTGGGTGAGCGGACCCGCTTCACCTTCCACCTGCTGGGCGCCCAGCCCACCTCGCTGCCTGATTGCGAGCTGCAGGTCTACACGGTCAAGGGACGGCGGGTGGCCCGCGAGCGCCTGGCCCTGGCCGGGCAGGGGGGCTTTCTCTGGTCGGAGGAGTGGCGGCCGAGGAACGATCGGGGCGAGGCCCTGGCCCGCGGCATCTACCTATACCGGCTGGCCCTGCGCCTGCCCGAGTTCACCTACAGCCTCATCGACGGGCAGGGCCAGTATGTGGTGCGGCGGCAACGGGCCGCCACGGTGGAGGCGACGGGCAAGCTCATCGTGGAGTGATGGCGGGGACCCCGCCATCGCCCGCGTCGGCGGCTACGGCGCCACGCGGCCGGCGATGCGCTCCGAAACCATGCCGGTGTTGCGCGACACGACGGAGATGCTGCTGCTGATCTCGTGCGTGGCCTTGACCTGCTCCTCCACCGCGTGGGCAATCTCCCCCGTGCTCTGTTCCACGCGAGTGAGCGAGGCGTGGATTCCTACGATGTGACGCACCACCTCATCCATCATCGTCTGCATCTGGCCCACCTCCCGCCGGATCTCCTGGGTGGCCTCGGCCGTGCTGCGGGACAGCTCCTTCACCTCGTTGGCGACCACGGCGAAGCCCTTGCCATGGTGGCCGGCCCGCGCCGCTTCGATGGTTGCGTTGAGCGCCAGCAGGTTCGTCTGGGAAGCCACCCGGCTGATCAGATTGACGATCTTGTTGACCCGACCCACCGCCTGGGTGAGCGGCTCGACCGATCGGGCCGTCTCGCTGCTGGAATGGGCCGTCTCGCGGGCGATGCGCGCAGCGTTGCCGGTCTGGTCCGAAATGGCGGCGGTGGTGACGCCCAGCTCCTCCACGGCCGTGGCCACGGTCATGATGTTGTCCGTGTTCTCCCTGGCAAGCTCCGCGACCATGTCGATCTGCGCCTTGTTCTCTCGCATCTGCCGGCCGGCGGCGTTGATGGTGGTGGCGCCCCGCAGGAAGCTGCCGCGCAGGCCCCGCAACAGGATGGGTCGATGGTAGCGGTCCCGGCTGCACGAGGCCATCATGGCCGAGGACTCTCGCACATAAGCGTCCAGGACGTCGAGGAGCCGGTTGATGGCCAGCCCGAGGGGCGCCAGCCGCTCGTCCAGCTCGACGGTGTCGATGCGGGCCTCCAAATCACCGGTGGCGGCCCGATCGCAGATGGTGATGACCGGCCCGATTTGGGCTTCCAGCTGTCTGTCGAGAAGGATCGTGTCCATGGGTGAGGGTTCCGGCTTAGGGGTGGAGGTTGTCCAGGCTTGTCTGCTTCGACAGGGAGAAGGCGAACTGTCCGTAGTCCTGGCCGCGCTGGGCCATGGTTCTTTCCAGGAGCGCCATGCCCGCCGCCAGGCCGGCCGTGGGGTTGCTGTGCCCTTTCTCCTCCGCCAGGAGGTCGCGGTAGAGCCGGGTGGCGGCCTCCACCCCGTCGGCGTGGGGTGAGCGCCGATTGGAGTGGTAACCGACACAGGCGCCGGCGGCGTCATAACTGGGCGTCACGTGGGCCAACACCCAGTAGCCGTCCCCTTGTCGGTTCATGTTGAGCACGTAGCCGAAGAACTCCTCGCCTGCCTGGACCGTCTCCCAAAGAAGCTTGAAGACGCAGCGGGGCATGGCCGGGTGCCTCACAATGCTGTGCGCCGCTCCAAGCAGGTCCTGCGGGGCGTAGCCCGACACCTCCACGAAGAGGGCGTTGGCATAGGTGATGCGTCCACGGGTGTCCGTCTTGGTGACGATGATCTCGTCGGTGGGGAAGGTCACGAAGCGGCCGGTCGGTGCGGGCTTGTCCAGGCTCATTGCGCTGTTCCATGTTGGGTTGCCGATGTCAGGGATGCCCCCGCATCCCGATGGGAACCCTTATCGACAGTTCAGGTGCTGAACTGAATTGGGTCCGGGAATCAGCCCGCGCGGCGGCGCAACCGGGCCAGACGCTCGGCGAGACGCTTCTGCTCGCTACGATCCAGCGGCAGGGCCAGCGCTTCCCTGGCCAGCCGGCGCGCCGAGTCGCGGTCGCCTTGGCCCATGGCCAGCGCGCTTCGCTTCTCCAGCACGATCACCTGGTTGACCCGCTGCGGCCAGCTGTCCGCCCGCAGGCTGCCCAGCAGCCGACGGTAGACCTGGTCCGCCTCCGCCGGCCGGCCCGCCGCCTCCAGGGCCTCGGCCCAGGGGAAGAGGAAGAGGCGGCTGTCGGGGAAGCGGTCCAGGGCCTGCCGGCAGATGGAGATGGTGCTGTCCGGCCGCCCCAGCTCGAGGTAGATCCAGCAGAGGTTGGCCGCCGGCAGCCAGGGGCTGAAGCGGCCGGCGCGGCGGGCGTGCTCCACCATGGCCAGACCCTCCTGGCGGCGGTCCTTGAGGAAGGGGAGCCAGTTGAGACGCCGCAACTTGACGCTGGTCCAGAAGCGCAGGTTGCCGATGCCCAGCTCGAGGTCGGCCCAGCCCGGGCAGTCCGCCAGCAGGTGCTCCCAGAGGCGGGAGGCGCGCAGGCCCTGTTGGAGGGCGGTGGTCCACTCCTCGCGCCGGCCGGCATGGTAGGCCCGCCAGGCCGCCACGCTGCCCTCCAGGTAGCGCAGGCTGTGGGCGGGGACGCGGAGGTCGCCGCGGGAGCGCAGCCGCTCGATGCGGGCCTGGGCGGAGTCCAGATCGGCCAGGAAAGCGCCCTCCCAGCGGAAGCTCTCCTCGTCCGTCATGCGATAACTGAAGACGGTGGCGCGGTAGAACCAGGGGGCGGGATGCCAGCCCTCCTCGCGCACCAGGCGGTTGAGGTCGAGCAGGGCGGTCGACCAGTCCTGGACAATGCAGGCCTCAATGGCGCGGTTGATGCGTGAGACAGCGAAGGTGTCGGGCGCGCAGGCTCCGGCGGCGGGCCTGGCCAGGAGCAGAACCAGCCCGATGAGGGCGGCGGCTGGGAACAGGCCAATCTTATTGGCCATGCCGTTGGCGCAGTCTGCGGTGGAATGCATGGCCCTCCCCCGGCTCAACGGTCCGACGCACCGTTCACTGGCGGGCTCCATTCCTCACCACCTGAGCTTGTCCATGGCTGTACCCGGGAGTGCGTCAGAATTCCGTCCCGAACATGCGGTCCCCCGCGTCTCCCAGGCCGGGCAGGATGTAGCCGCGCCCGTTGAGTTCGCGATCGAGGGCGACCACGACGAGGGGCACGTCGGGGTGTGTGCGCAGCAGGTGCCCCACACCCTCCGGCGCCGCCAGCAGGCCCGCCATGCGGATGCTGCGGGGCCGCCTCTCCTTCAAATAGCTGAGGGCGGCGCTGGCCGTGCCGCCCGTGGCCAGCATGGGATCCAGCACGATCAGGTCGCGGCCGCGCAGGTCCTGGGGCAGCTTTTTGTAGTAGACGACCGGCTCCAGGCTGACCTCGTCGCGATACAGGCCCAGATGGGCGACCATGGCGTCGGGCACGAGCTGTTTGAAGCCCGGCACCATGCCCAGGCCGGCCCGCAGGATGGGCACCAGCACGATGGGGTGGGCCAGGCGCCGGGTCAGGCAGTCCTCCAGCGGCGTGGCGACGGCGTGCTCGCGGGTCTCCAGATCCCTCGTCACCTCGGGCACGAGGAGGGCGGCCAGCTGCTCGACGCACTTGGCGAATTGTTCCGGTGGCGTGCCCCGGTCACGCAGCAGGGACAGGTAGTGCTGGGCCAGGGGGTGATCCACCACCCGGAGGTTCGAGAAGGCATACATGGAAAAGCCTCGCGTTGTCGATCCAAAGTAGAGGATGGGCCATCATGCCGCAAATCAAGGACTTGGCCGGTCTGCCGGCCAAGGGGGAACCCACGCCGCCTGCCGGGCTTAAGTTCGGGCCGCCACTGGTCGATCAGCTCCAGGTGAAAAGGACATTCCTCCATGTTTGAAGCCATCCGCGGCCTGCCGCCGGACGGCATCGGCTGCAACGGCCTCGAGCTGACCTTCCAGGCCGGCCTGAAGCCCGATCCAGCTTTCGTCGCTTCGGCGCTGACCCATTTCCGCGGATTGCGCTGGACCGGGGATCTCCCTTCTCCGGCCCTGTCCGGGCTGGCCGACGAGGTGGAGGCCTGTCACGCCACCCTTCAACTGCAACATGACTCCACTGGCACCATCTCCGATCTCGCCCTCTTCGGCGCGGCGCTGGCCTCCACCCTGATGCGTCGGCTGGGAGGCGGCGAGACGGTCCTGGATTATCAGGCGGGGCCGGCCACCGCCACCATCCGCTTCGAACCGGCCGACGGTTTCCTCCACAGCTTCGCCTTGCTATATTCGGTCAACTTCCTGCACTACACGTGGCGGGAGGGCGCGGTGGAGCCGCGTCTGGACCAGTTGCTGGAGTTGGCGGAAGTGTTCTTTGGGCAGGAAGCGGCCGCGGAGCTGGACAGCTTGCCGACGCTGGATCGGGTCTTTCCCCAGGAAACCCTCAACAGCTTCGTCAACCTGGTGCATCCGCAGGCGCGCAGCATCGGCCGGCAGCTGACCAAGATCCTCCTGCTGGAGGACAACCGCGAGTTGGGCGAGATCGTCGCCGACATGCTGGCCAGCTGCGGTTACGTCGTCTGCCAAGCCCCCGACGGGATGAGCGGGCTGAATCGCCTGGAACGGGAACGGTTCCAGTTGATTCTCAGCGACATCCAGATGCCGAGGTTGAACGGGATGGGCTTGCTGAAGGTGCTGCATAAGCGGCATCTGAAGATCCCCGTCATCCTCACCACCGGCTACACGGGAATCTGGCAGGAGGACCAGGCCTTGAAGCAGGGCGCGGTGGCCTTCCTGCCCAAGCCTTTCGGAATGGAGGAGCTGATCCGCACGGTGGATCGGGCCCTGGCCGGACAGGGACTCTCCCATTCCTTGTGAACGACCCCTCTTTTTGCTGTGTGTTTGCAGGCGGTTCAGACATCCCAGTCTGGGCCGCCTGCGCTTTTTGACGGGGCCAGCGACGGTGTGCCGGCCGTCCGGGGGGACACGGACGGCTCCTGCCGCTGTCCCGCGCGGTCAGATGCCCAGGCGCACGCCCAGCAGCCAGTTGCGCCCGGCTGCGGGGTAGAGGCAGGGCTGGGGTTCGTAGAGGCCGTCGCCGTTGCTGTCCACCCAGTCATTCCAGTAGCCCGCCGTCTCGTGGTCGCGATCCAGCAGGTTCTCCACCTGGAGGGTGAGGGCCAGGTCGAGGCCGGTCCAGGGCGCCAGGGCGAAGCGGGCGTCCAGGCCCATCGTCGTGCGGGAGGGCAGCGTCTTGGAGTGGCGCAGCCTGCCGGCCCCGTCGAGATAGCGCGGATCGATCAGATCCGGATGAAGGGCGCTGAACTCGTCGTCGCCGGAGGTGTCCAGGTACTGGCGTCCCACGTGTTGCAGGCGCGGCCTCAGGACCAGGCCGGCCAGGGGCCGCCACTCCAGCCAGGCGTTGGCCAGGATGGCCGGGCTGAGGGCGGCGGGGTTGCCCGCCATGTCGCGCCGCACCACCTCGCTGGACCAGTCGGCTCCATAACGTGTCTCGTGCAGGACCAGCTCGTCGATGCGGCCGCGGCTGAGCGTGAGGTTGCCGCCGGATTCGAGGGCGCGGCCCGGGCGCAGGCGGCCCTCCAGCTCGAGGCCGGCATGATGGCTGCGCGGGGCGTTGCCGCGCACGGGGCTCTCCTCGTCCATGCCGCCGTAAGCGACGATCTCGTCGCGCATCTCCAGCCAGTAGAAGTTCAGGGCCAGCTGGTGTCGCCGCCCCCGCCATTCGCCGCCCACCTCCACGTCCAGCATGCGCTCCGGCTTGACCAGGGGGTCGTGCCAGCGCAGGCTGCCGTCGGCCATGGTGTCGGCGCGGGCGAAGAGCGGGCGCCGGCCCAGGTCGTCAGGACCCTCCCAGGCGTTCCAGTACTCGTTGCGGCTGGGTTCGCGGGCGGCGGCGGAGAGGCCGGCGCTCAGGCGCAGACCCTCGCTCAGCTGCCAGCCCAGACCGAGGGCGGGATTGACGAAGAAACGCGTGTCCTCGAAGCGGTTGAGCAGGGATCCCTGGAAGGCCCCGTCGGCGCGCTGGCGGAGGGCATAGCGCGTGTGCTGGGCGGAGAGGGAGGCCGACAGGGAGAGGTCACTTCCCACGGGCAGGACCAGCCCCGCCACCAGCCCCGCCTTCTCCTTGGCGCTCTGATGCGTGTAGTAGCGGCCCTGGGGGGACTGGCCGGCCGGCAGGGGGCTGGCCCAGATGACGCGGCCGAAATGCTCGGCGTCGTAGGTGTAGCCGTTCAGGCCCAGGGTCAGGGTGCCGCCCCAGGCCGCGCGCCGGTTGACGGCGGTCAGGCCGCTCTGGCGCTTGTCGATCCAGCGGCGGTTGACCACATCCACCACGCCCTCGTCCGGCACGGGCAGGCCATAGTCGCCGGGGTCGCGCCCGGTCTTGTAGGTCTCGTAGAAGCCGCTGCCGTCCACGTGATACAAGGTGGCGTCCAGCTCCGACCCGTCGGGCAGCGTGAAGAGAAGCTGCGCCTCGCTGTGCGGCTGGCGGAAATCATCGATGCTGTTGGCGTAGGCCGCGTCGTTGTTCTGGGTGCGGTCCCGCGCCCGGCCGTGCAGGCCGCGCAGCGTGGCGAGGTCCACGCCGTCCCATGCCGTGTGGGTCAGCTCGTGGCCGGTGTAGTGGGTCAGGCGCAGGGCGCCGCCCGGCAGGAAGCGGCGGGCGGAGAAGAAAGCGCCCCAGGTCTCCACGGCCGTGGCGTCGCGCCAACCGGCCGTGGCCACCTGGCTCCAGCGGGCCTCCATCTGCCAGGTGCCATCCACCAGGCCGCTGGACCAGCCCAGGCTGTGACGCCAGGTGTCGAAACTGCCCCGCGCCGTCTCCAGGCGAAGTCCGGGCTCGTCCGCCAGATCAGTCAGGAGATTGATGCTGCCGCCGAAGTTGCTGCCCCCGAAGAGGCCCGTGCCCGTGCCGCGCTGGATCTGGGCGTCGCGCAGGCTGCGCCCCAGGTCGGGCAGGTCCACCCAGTAGACGTAGTGGTCCTCGGGGTCGTTGATGGGCACGCCGTTGACCAGCACCTCGATCCGCTTCTGGTCGAACCCGCGCAAGCGGATCTCGTTGTAGCCGATGGCCGTGCCGGAGTAGCTCATGGTGGTGAGGGAGGGCGTTCCGTCCAGCAGGCGGCTGAGATCCTGGCCGTGGTGGGCCAGCTCCAGGTCGGCGCGACCCAGGTTGGTGTGCGTGACGGGCAGGGTGCCCTCCCCGGCGCGGGTGGCCGTCACCGTGACGGGGCGGCCCTCGAGCAGGCTGGGCGCCAGGCGCAGGGCGAGCGGTGCACCGGCGGCCGCGTCCAGTTCCAGCGAGGCATAGCCCAGGTGCGTGACCCGCAGGCGCCGGGTCTCGTCGTCGGGCAGCTTGAGGGTGAAACGACCGCGGGCGTCGGTGGCGGCGCCGGCGCGCCAGCCCACCACCTGGACGTGGACGCCCTCCAGGGGCAGGCCCCGCTCGTCCAGCACCTCGCCCTGGAGCAGGGCGGCGCCGGCGGTGGAGGCGGCAAGCAGCAGCAGTCCGGCCGCGCGCGCGGCCGGGCGGGTCAGGAGACGACCAAGAGACATGGACCTTCCTCCTTGGGCGAGAAAGGGCGCGGTAACGGGACGGGCTGGGGAAGGAATTCCGCTGTTCCCTGCGCCGGCATTATCCGGATCAGGTTCGGAGGGTATGCTCTCAGCCAGTTACGGCACCCCTACAACGTTCGACTGGGAAAGAATCAGGGACGGGTCCAACATGCCATTGGCGGGGCGGATGGTCAACCGCCCCACTCCGCTGCCAGCCGGGCGCGCAACTCGGCCAGGGTGGGCGCCTGCCGATCCCGCTCGGAGAGAAGCGGATCGGCCAGCGGCCAGGCCACGCCGACCTCGGGATCGTTCCAACGCAGGGTGGCGTCGGCCTCGGCCAGGTAGGGCTCCGTGCAGAAGTACTCGAAGTCGGCCGACTCGCTCAGCACGCAGAAACCGTGGGCGAAGCCCGGCGGAATCCAGAGCTGCTCCTGCCGGGCGGCGGTCAGCCTGGTCCCGGTCCAGCCGCCGAAAGTGGGCGAGCCGGGGCGCAGGTCCACGGCCACGTCGAAGACCTCCCCGGCGCAGACGCGCACCAGCTTGCCCTGCGGCCGCCGCCATTGGAAATGGAGGCCGCGCAGGGTGCCCCGCCGGCTGTGGCTGTGGTTGAGCTGCACGAAAGGGCCGGGCAGGCCGGCGGCCGCGTAGCGCTCCTGTTGCCAGACCTCGACGAAGAAACCCCGCCCGTCGCCGTGGACGCGGGGCTGGATGAGCCGGACTTCGGGGATCGACAGGGCGCGTTGTTCCATGCATGCCTCCGCGCCGAAAGTAGGAATCAGGGCCAATTGCCACCTTCCCTCCGCCCGCAGTGTGTGACAGGAGGATCGGCATGGGGGAAGGGGTCAGCCACAGCCGCACCCTCGCCTTGCCGGACGAATCCGACTGGCGCGCCCTGCTCGAAGAAGCGCCGGTGGCCTCCGTGTATCACACCCCGGAGTTCTTCCGCGCCCTCCAGTTGTCGGGCCTCCCCTGCCGTCTGGTGCAGGTCCGGCGCGACGGCCGGTTGGCCGGGCTGGCCATCGTCCTGCTTGACCGCCTCTTTCCCGTTCCCCTCATCGGCTGGAAGGCCTTCGCCCCCGCCGGCCTGCTCGCCCTTGACATGGACAGCCGCCGCGAGTTGATGCGCGAGCTGGATCGCCTCCTGCCCCGGCACTGCCTCTATTTCGAGCAGTACGTGGAGGGACGGGAACAGGACGACCTGATGGCCGGCCTCGGCCTGCGCACGGACCGGCACCGCAACTTCCTGGTGGATCTGGAAGCCCCCATGGACATCCTGCGCGGGGCTTACAGCCGCGGCCTCCGGCGCAACATCCGCGCCGGCCGCTCGCACGGCTTCGCCTGGCGGCTGGCCCGCGGGCCGGAGGAGCTGCGCGGTGTCCACGCCCTGCTGCTCGAGACCAGCCGTCGGGTGGCGGCGCCGCCCCTGCCCTGGCCCCTGCTCAAGGCGGTGTATCACGAGCTGGTGCCCGCCGGCATGTGCCGCATCTACCTGGCCGGCCTGCCCGGCGGCCCCCCGGTCAACGCGCGGGTGGAACTCCTCCACGGGGGACGGGCCATCGACTGGTACACGGGAACGGCCGCCGGCTGGGGGGACAGCCAGGTCGGCAGCTGGCTGGTGGACTGCATCCTGGAGGACCTGCGCGAGCGGGGCATCCGCCTCTTCGACTTCGGCGGGGCGGGCCGGGTGGGCGAATCCTACGGGCCGGCCGAGTTCAAGCGCCGCTTCGGCGGGCGCGAGGTCGAGATCAGCCGCCACCTGTGCCTCTACCACCCGCGTCTCACCAAGGTGGCGCGTTTCGCCTGGCGGCTCCACCGTCGCCAGTGAGATCCTGCCCGGGCGCCACTCCGGCCTAGTGGACCGATTCCCGTGATCTGCCGGCTGCTGTTTGCTGCACAATGCATGGGAGACGGAACAATGGAAAGCTCGCAAACCCTACGGGAAGCGCCCAGACCGCCCATCGCCGCGTTGCCGCGCCTTGACGCAGCCCCACTGCGCCGGCGGCGCGGACGCCTTGCGCTGGACGGCCTGTGCCCGTCATCATCCGACATCTCACGAGAATCGGTCCACCAGCTGTCTCAGCGCAGTTCGGGATGCCCCGCGAGTCCGCCCTGCCAAGCGGTCAGGAAGAGGAGGGCGCAGGCGGCCAGACCCAGGATCAGCGCCAGGAGGTGGAGGGCGCGGCCCGGATCCTGCCCCTGGCGCCGCTGGAGCGGTATCTGCAGCAGGGCCAGGGCGGACAGGACGGTGGCGAGCAGGGCGGCCCGCCCGGTCAGTCCATGGGTCTCGGCCAGCGCCTGCGCCTCCCAGCCCGCCTCCCCCGCCGCCGCGCGCAGCCGCTCGAAGGCGGCGCCACCGCTGAGATAGGCGCCGGCCGCCGCCGCGGCGCAGAACAGCCACAACCAGGCTCCGCCGGTCTGCCAGAAGCGCTCGCCCCGCCGGGTGGCCAGGGTCCAGACGCCCAGCGCCAGGGGCAGTCCGATCACGGGCAGGTGGACGAGGACCAGGTGCAGGTGGACGACATCCATCAGTGGTCGCTGGTGCCGATCGCCCGGCGCGGGTCGACGCCCTGCTCCAGTTTTGAGTAATCCAGCTCGCTGCCGCGCATGCTGTGGGGGATGAGGTAGGCGCCGGTCATCACCACGGCGGCCAGCACCACGATGAGGCGGTTGAGGATCTCCCGCGGCCGCGCTCGCAAGCCGATGATGCTGCAGGCCAGGATCCAGGCCAGCCACATGACGAGCATCTTGTTGTCGGTGAGGTCCCGGCCGAGGGGGAAGCCCGTCCAGTAGTGCCCGAAGGCGAACTTCTGCACAAGCGGCCCCAGCACCATGCCGCCCAGGGACATGCCCCCCAGCGCCACCCAGGCCTGCCGCCGCATGCGGCCGGGGTCGGCCAGGGCGGAGAGTCCGGCCCGCATCCCCACCAGCACGGCGAAGAACATGAGCACGACGTGTGGCCACAGGACGTGGCCGGGCACCGGGTCCTTGTAGCGGATGACGATGGCCTCCTCGTGGTCCTCCGGAATGCGGATCAGGCCGTGCGGGGTCGTCAGCTCGATGAAGTACTCCAGCTTGCCGGCGGGGGGCTGCATGGGGAGGAGGGCCACCAGGCGATCGGCCAGCTCCTCCTGCTCGCGGCCGCCCAGCCCGGGCAGGAGGTCCGCCGCCGGGCAGAGATCCACCGGCCGCCAGGGTTCCTCCCGCTTGAAGCGCTTCCAGTAGAGCGTGCCCGAGATTCGCCCGCCGGCCGCCGGCAGCAGCACCCGCGCCTCGCGCGTGGTCTCCTGGCTGCGCACCAGCCGGTAGCGGTGGCTTTCGCCCGCCACCACGATCTCGCCGCGGCGTGGATAGGTGGGGCCGGTGCGGCGCTGGTAGACGATGGCGCTGAACATGATGAGCAGGGCCAGGGCCCAGAGCAGGCCGTTGAAGAAACGGCCCCGAAGGCGGGGCGTGGTGGTGGCGGTCATGGCACTCCCAGGATTTGTGTGACGGCGCAAGTTAGGGGATGGCGTCGCCGGATTGTCGACCAAGCGTCACGGGCGGCGGCGCGTATCCTACCTTGGGGCCAGGCCGGCGATGGCCGGCCGCGCAGACAGAGCGGCGGGGGCATGCGTCAACGATCCCACTCAACGGTCGCGTCATGATGGAGGTCATGCCGGGTGCGGGCGTCCTTCTGCTCTTGTGGCTGGCCGCCCTGCTCGCCGGCTTCGTGGATTCCATCGCCGGCGGCGGCGGCCTGATCACGCTGCCCGCCCTCCTCGCCGCTGGTTTGCCGCCCCACTTCGCCCTGGGCACCAACAAGCTGCAGTCCAGCTTCGGCAGCTTCAGCGCCGCCATCCATTACCGCCACGGCGGCCTCGTGCGCTTTCGCAACCTGCTGCCCGGCGTCGCCTTCACTTTCATTGGAGCCGTCCTGGGCACCACCGCCGTCCAGGCCCTCGATCCGGGTTTCCTGCGCTGGCTCATCCCGCTGCTGCTCGTCCTCATCCTGGGCTGGACCTTCCTCCGGCCCAACCTGGGCGAGGCGGAGGGCCGGCCCCGCCTGCGGCCCCTGCCCTTCTTCATGGCGTCCGGTCTGGGCATCGGTTTCTATGACGGGTTTTTCGGACCCGGGACGGGCACCTTCTGGACCGCGCTGCTGGTGGGCGTGCTGGGCATGAACCTGAAAAGCGCCACGGCCACGACCAAGGTGGTCAACTTCACCTCCAACGTCACGGCGCTGGGCGCTTTCGCCCTGGGCGGCCATGTGCTGCTGGTGCCGGGCCTGGTGATGGGCACCGGTCAGTTCCTGGGCGCCCGCCTGGGCTCCCGCCTGGTCATGCGCCGGCATGTGGGACTGGTGAGGACTGTCTTTCGACTGGTGGTGACGGCCACCCTGCTCAAGCTGGTCTGGGACCTGGTTGGTTGACCAGGGCCGAAATGGCAAACACGACACGGAGGAAACCATGAACGCACAAATCGCCCGACTGCTTACGGTGGCGGTCTGCCTGCTCCTGACGGCGCCGCTGGCGGCCCAGGACGAGGCGCCCCTGGGCGACGCCCGCCTGCGTCCGCTGCTGGCCGAGGCCGGCCTCATCCACGAGCTGGACCCCGACGGGGAGTACCGGCTCCTGCTCGAATTCGAGGATGGCCGCACCCAGCTGGTCTTCATCCGCTCCGGGACAAGCAACCTGGAAGGCCTGGAGGTGAGGGAGATCTATTCGCCGGGCTGCCTGGGCGACACCCTGGCCTCCTCGATGGTCATGACCTTGCTCCTCCACGCCAACCACGACGTGATCATGGGGGCCTGGGAATACCAGGCATCCACCCAGGGCGACGTGGCCCTCTTCTGCGCCAGGATCCCGGCCGATCCGGACGCCGCCGTGCTGCGCCGGCTGGTGGGTCTGGTGGGCCAGGTGGCCGACGACATGGAAGAGTTGCTCACCGGCAAGGACGATCTCTGAGCGGTGGACGCGGCGGGCCAACCGGGCGCCCGTCCATTTGACAGAATGGGCGCGGGTGTTCGGGATCGGGCGGTTGCCAGTCGGATGCTGAACACATGGCGAAGCCCCACCGTGAAGGGGCAAGCTGTTAGAAGGAGTTGAACGCGATTTCGGCGACAGGCACGTGGTTTGCTCCCCTGCCCCTCGGTCCTCCGGGGGCTAGAGGATCGCCTGCAGACACACAGCATCGAACAAATGACCGGCGGCACGAGCGCCGGTCATTTGCATGAGCCCGGGGGCACGCGGCCGTAGTCATCCTCCCGACGCTCGATGTCGTCCTCGCCGAAATAATCCCCGGTCTGCACCTCGATCAGCACCAGATCCACAGCGGCCGGGTTGCGCACCCGGTGCCAGGCGCCCAGGGGAATGTCCAGCGAGTCCCCCGCCGCCACCTGCCGGGCCTGCCCGTCCAGGTCGACCACGCCCTGGCCCGCCGCCACGAACCAGTGCTCGCGCCGCCGGTGGTGGCGCTGGAGGGACAGGCGTTGACCGGGCTGCACGAGGATGCGCTTGACTTTCATGTCAACCGCATCCAGCAGCACCTCGAAATGGCCCCAGGGGCGCTGGCTTGTCTCCGGTCCGCTCGTCATGATCCTCCCCCTTGGTCCAGTCCTGTTGTCACAGCTCGTCTGGTCCGGACCTCCATGGCTCCCCGGCCTGGGTCCCGGCGCGGCAGGAAGGGACGGGCGACCGCCGCCCGGGTGAAGGAAACAAAAGAAGGCGGCCCTCGCGGGCCGCCTTCCAGGTCCCTGCCATCCGTCCGGCGCGGGATCGTGCGTTCCGGACTTCACTTGACGCCACTGGATCGCCTGAAGGCCATCCCCGAGACATCCACTCTGGCGCGCCACGCCTGGGCCGCGTCGGGTGCGGGACAGGCCTGGACGGACCGCCGGGACCAGGTTTGAGCCATGCCATCACCGTCCGCCGAGGCGGGCGATGGATTCTGGAGCTTCGAGTCGCCCGGTGGCGGCATTCCTGGAAATGCAGGTCGGGCAGGTTCAGGGCGACCGGTCTCCAGCAATTAGTGTTCCAGTAGGCAAATGCTTGTTGGCCAAGGGAAAGCTCCTGAAGTGAAGCTGGACTCTTGCCCACCATGTGCAAGATCTGGCACCCGCTGGCGGCGAGGGCGCCTTGCATGGGGCAAGGACCGGCCCTATGTTGGCCGCATGAATTACGACCCTGTCAAGGGCCGGCTGGCGCGTCTCTTCCTGCGCCGGGCCTGGATGAAGCGCCTTCTTTTTTTCCTCTCCCGCCAGTTCTTCCTGCGGGAGCTGGAGGTGCGCCGCGCCCTGCGGACCCTGGCCGGGCAGGGCCTGCGCCCGCGGCGCATCCTGGACGCCGGCACCGGCTTCGGTCAGTACGTGCCCGCCCTGCGCCAGGCCTTTCCCCAGGCGGAGGTGGTGTCCGTCGATCTCAATCCGGCCTGCGTGGAAGCGCTGCGGGACTACTGCCGCGACACCCGCCTGGGCGGCGTACGGGCCGAGGAGGGCGATCTGCTTGCCCTCCGCCTGGAGTCTCCCGTCCAGTTGGTGCTCAACGTGGACGTGGTGGAGCATATCGAGGACGACCGGCGCGTCTTCCGCAATTTCGCCGCCGTATTGGATGAAGGCGGCCTGCTGCTTCTGCACACACCTGCCATGGAGGATGGACTGGACGAGGACGAGGTGCTTCGGCGCACGCCCACGGTCGGGGAGCATGCCCGCATGGGCTACACCAGGGCCATGATGCGGGAGCGGCTGGCCCAGGCCGGGCTGGAGGAGGTCTGGCTGCGCTCCACCTATGGGCGGGCCGGCGGCCTCGCCTGGCTGCTGGGCGTGCGCGCTCCCATGCGTCTGCTGGGTCTTGGCCTCTGGACCCTCCCTTTGGTGCTGCCCTGGGTGCTGCTCGTGCTGCTGCCGGTGCGCCTGCTCAATGAGCTGGACCTGCGCGGGATGCGGCAGGAGGGCGGCTGCCTGCTGGTGCTTGCCCGCAAAGCGGCGGCGCTCGCGTGAAGCCGCTGCGAGCACGCCTGCGGCTGGGCGGAGCCCGGGCTGGCGGCATGATCAAGGGCATCCTGCTGCTGGTGGGCGTGGCCACCGCCATCGTCATCCTCTTCATGGCACGCAGCCTGGTGGAGGACCTGCGGGCGGAGGCGCGGCGCAACCTCACCGTGCGGGTGGAGCACTACGGCCTGTTGGCCACGCATTACCCGGAGGCGGTGCTGGACTTCATCCGCACCATCGATTTCCCACTGGTCTACACGGATGCCCGCGGCAACCCGAAGTTCTGGAAGAACCTGGATTCCGCATTGGACGAGGAGAACGAGGCCAACCGCGAGACGATCCGCCGCCTGGTCCAGCAGATGGACCTGGTCCACGAGCCCATCCCCTTCCAGTACGACACCATCACCGACTATTTCCACTACGGGGACTCCAAGCTGGTCGAGCGCGTCCAGCTCTTTCCGGTCTTCACCCTGGTCGCCTCCCTGCTGGTGGGCTTGCTGGGCTACCTGGGCTTCCACCAGATCCGCCGGGCCGAGGAGAGCGGCGTGTGGGTGGGCATGGCGCGGGAGACGGCCCATCAGCTGGGAACGCCCATCTCCAGCCTGATGGGCTGGATCGAGGTGCTGGAGGCCGATCCGGGGATGGGGGAGGCCCTCGAGCAGATGAAGCTGGACACGGCGCGCCTGGAGAAGATCGCCTCCCGCTTCAACAAGATCGGCTCCGCGGTGGAGCTGGCCGCTGTCGACCTGCCGCGGCTGCTGGAGCGGGTGGTGGACTACTTCGGCAGCCGCCTGCCCCGTGGTGGGCGCGACATCTCCTTCGAGATCGTCGTCGAGCCGGGGCTGCCGCCGGCCCGCCTCAACGCCTTCCTCTTCGAATGGGTGATCGAGAATCTGGTCAAGAACTCCCTGGATTCGCTCAGCCTGGGCGGCGGCCAGATCCGCCTGGAGGCGAGAAGCGCCCGCCAGGGGCAGCGGGTGGTGCTCGACGTCTCCGACACGGGGAAAGGCGTGGATCCCGCCATCAAGGAGGAGATCTTCCGCCCCGGCTTCACGACCAAGAGCCGCGGCTGGGGCCTGGGCCTCTCGCTGGCCCGCCGCATCGTGGAGGAATACCACCGCGGTCGCATCTTTGTCCACGACACCCGGCCGGGACGGGGCATCACCTTCCGCATCATCGTGCCCGCCGCCCGCCGGTCCGCCTGATCCGATGGGAGTGGCCGGCGCCGCGCGGAGACTGAAAGGAGACATCATGCGCTTTGGACATGTGCTGCCCTTCGAGGGAAAGACCCCGCGCCTGGCCGACGACGTGGCGGTCATGCACGGCGCCCTGGTCCTGGGCGACGTGGAGATCGGCGCCGGCAGCAGTGTCTGGTTCAACACGGTGGTGCGGGGCGACGTCAACTACATCCGCATCGGCGAGCGCAGCAATGTGCAGGACGGCTCCGTCCTCCACGTCACCCACGAAACGGCCCCGTTGCGCATCGGGCACGACGTGACGATCGGCCACATGGCCATGCTGCACGGCTGCACGATCGAGGACTGCGTCCTGATCGGCATGCAGGCCACCGTGCTGGACGGCGCCATCGTGGGGACCGAGTCCCTGGTGGCGGCCGGTTCGGTCGTGCTGGAGGGGATGATCATTCCCCCCCGCTCCCTGGTGGCGGGCTGCCCGGCCAAGGTCAAGCGGTCGCTGACGCCCGGGGAGGTGGCCGCCCTGCACCAGAGCGCCGCCCATTACGAGGCCTACGTTGAGCGCTTCCGTGCCAGCAGCTGGAAGTAGGCAAACCCGTCCCCCGCGGTGGCGCCGTGCCCCGGCTGTGGCGGGCTTGCTGCTGCTGGCCTCCCTGCTCGTGCTCGGCGGCTGCTCCGGGTTGCGCGGCCATCCCCGCTTCGGGCCGGAGGGGACGCGGCCGGCGGAGTCGCCCGCCGATTCCGCCCGCCAGGAACGCAAACTCTCCCGGCAGGAAGCGAAGGCCAAGCCGAGGGATGCGCGCAAGGGAGGCGGTCTCCCCTCCTTCCGGCTCCACGCCCAACCCCGCCCGGAGGTGCTGAAGGCGGCCCACAAGTACCTGGGCGTACCCTACCGCTACGGAGGCAACACGCGCCGCGGCATGGATTGCAGCGGCCTCGTCTGGCGGGCCGCCCGCGACGCCTGGGGGCGCGAGCTGCCCCGCTCCTCGGCGGAGATGGCGCGTCTGGGCATGCCCGTCTCGCGCGCCGAGCTGCAGCCGGGGGACCTCGTCTTCTTCCACACTGGCAGCCGGCGCCGCATCTCCCATGTGGGCATCTACGAGGGAGGGGGACTCTTCATCCACAGCAGCACGACCAAGGGGGTGGAGATCGCCGGCCTGGATGAAGGTTACTGGCGGCGTCGCCTGATCAGCGCCCGCCGCGTCAGCCCCGAGACATTGTCCCGTTGAACCAGATAGGGCACTCCACTCGTCGGGATTGCGATATTGCGCCGGGAAGTTGTGAAATGGAAAGAAAGGGTCGCATGACCATCATCAAAAGGATCCTCAAGGTCCTTTCCTCACTGGGTCTGGGCGTGACCCTGCTCTTCCTCATCGCCGTCATCCTGGCCTTCGCCACCAAGCTGGAATCCTCCACCTCCACCCACTTGGTGCAGGCCTACGTCTATCGGACAGGTTGGTTCGACTTCCTGCTGGCCCTCTTCGCCCTCAATCTCAGTCTGGCCACCTGGAAGCTGCGGCCCTGGCGTTTGCGCCACATCGGCGTGATCATGATCCACAGCTCGATCCTCGCCATCCTGCTCGGCGCCTGGATGACCCGCCACTATGGCTTCGAGGGGACCCTGACCATGGACGAGGGGGAGAGCGCGGACTTCATCACCATGCGGGACATGGTGCTCACGGTCTACGATCCCCAGCAGCCGGACCAGGCTCGCCTGATCCACCCCACTTCCCTGAGCAGCAGCCCGCCGCGGGAGTTCATGAACAAGTCCTACGAGGTGCCGGGGGGCGGCACCTTCACGGTGGACCGGTTCTACACCGACGCCCAGCCCCGCATGGAGATCAAGGAGGACGGCCCGGTGGACAACCCGGGCCTGCAGCTCCGCTTCCAGTCGGCCATGTTCCAGGAAGAGCTCTGGCTCTTCCCGCGCCGCCCCGGGGAGAACCGCCGCGACTTCAACGGCCTGCTGCGCTTCGAGGCCTTCGAGTACCCCGACCTCGCCTCCTGGCAGGCCTCGCTGCGCACGGCCAGCACGGGCTCCCTTTCCTTCACCCTGTCCGGCGCCCGGCGCACGGTCCAGTTGCCGTCAGTGGGGGATTCCCTCATCCTGGGGGGCGGGCTCAGCCTCCAGCTGGCCCGTGTCTACCGCAATTTCTCCATGAACGAGCAGGGCGCCCTCCTGGACCTGCCCGGCCCGGCCGCCAATCCGGCCCTCGAGTTCCACCTGCGGCGCGACGGCGCGGGCGACCGCTACCTCTTCTTCCGCAACATGCCGGGCTTCGACGCCCTGCTTGGGGCCACTCCCACCTTGCCCCGGCTGGGCGGGCTGGACTGGGAGCCGGTCTTCTCCGACACCGATCTGGGGGAGAAGCTGGTGCGGCTGGCCTTGACCGGGGACGGCCTCCGCGTCGCCTGGCTGGAGGAAGGTCGGGTGCGGGAACAGCCCGTGGCCGTGGGCGGGGCGCCTCTCGTGCTTCCCTGGATGGGCTTCCAGCTCTCGGTGGACCAGGTGCTGCGCAAGGCCTGGCGTCAGGAGGAGATGGAGAACCTGGGCGTGAAGGGCGAGATGCCCGCCGTCCGGCTGCGCACGGAGAAGGACGGTGTCGTCGAGCAGAGATGGCTGCGCCTGGGTCAGCGCAAGCCCATCCAGGTGGATGGCGCCACCTGGCTGGTCGGGCTCGAGCAGAATCGTGTAGCCCTTGGCTTCAACCTCACCTTGCGTGATTTCGTCGAGGATCGCTACCCCGGCTCCATGATGGCGGCCGGCTACGCCTCCTTCGTCCTGCTGGATGATCCCGAACAGGGCATCCAGGGCCGCGAGATCGAGATCTCCATGAACAACACCCTGGTGCACCGGGGCTACAAGTTCTTCCAATCGAGCTTCCGGCGCAGCCAGCAGCGGGGCGGCGTGGAGACGACCATCCTCTCGGTCAACAACGATCCCGGGCATCTGGTCGTCTACGTCGGTTCGGTCTTTCTGGTCCTGGGCTTGATCGTCGTCTTCTTTCTGAAGCGGAAACTGATCGAGCTGGAGCGGCGCTTCCACAACCCAGGGGCCTGAGGCGGGCCGGGTGGGGAAACCGCGCCCAGTCTGGCCAGCTTCAAATAGGCGATTTTTGCTTTGAGAATTTGTGCAGGAAATCCCTAGTTTGTGACGGCGATCAACAAGGGAGGGCTTATGTCGCACTCTGGCTATTGCATGCGTTGCCGCGCTCATCGTGACATGAAGGATGTGGTCCAATTGGCCATGAAGAACGGCCGCAACGCCGTGAAGGGCAACTGCAGCGCCTGCGGCGCCGGCATGTACAAAATCCTGCCGGCCGAGGAGAAAACGCCCAAGAAGATCTGACCATTCGGGTGTCATCATGACGACCCACGTCGCCGCACCTTTGGACTGCGGCACGAGATAAGTGCGACAAGCCACCCTGAACCCCCAGGGTGGCTTTTTCTTGGCGGCGGATGAATTGGGAGGACTCGCATGAGCGGCTTGCTGGGGATCGATCTGGACCTGATGCTGGCGGACAACCTGCCGGGCGGACGGGGCCTGCAGCGGGAGGAGTTTTCGAAGCTGGCGCCCCGCCTGGAGGACTTCCGCCAGCTCCTGGGACGCATGGTGGACAGCGGCGAGGGCACCTTCGCCAATACCTTCCGACGACCGGAGGCGGCGCAGGGCCGGGCTCTGGCCGAGCGCCTGGCCGGCCGCTTCGAGGATTTCCTGCTCATCGGAATTGGCGGTAGCACCTGGGGCACCATTGCCATCCAGGCCGCTCTCTGTCACGGCTGGTGGAATGATCGACCCGAGCTGCGCGGCGGACGGCCCCGTTTCCATGTCCTGGACAACAGCGACCCCGATACCCTGCGCGAGACCCTGGCCTGCCTGGAACCGGCCAGGACCCTGGTCAACATCGTGAGCAAGTCCGGCACCACGGCGGAGACGGCGGCCAATTTCATGGCGGTCGGCGCCTGGCTGGAGCAGCGGCTGGGCGCCGCCTGGCGCGAGCACCTGGTCGTCACCACCGACGCCGGCCAGGGTCTGCTCCAACGCATCGCCGCCCGGGAGGGGCTGGCCGTGCTCGACATTCCGCCGCGCACGGGCGGACGCTTCTCCCTCCTCACCAATGTCGGCCTCTTTCCCGCCGCCATGCTGGGCCTGGACACGGAGGCCCTCCTCGCCGGCGCCGAGGCCCTCACCCTTGATGTCGTGACGCGGCCCCTGCCGGACAACCGGCTCTTGACCGCCGCCGCCGCCGCCTGGCTCTGGTTCGGCCGCCTGGGCGCCGTGCATGTCATCATGCCCTACTCGCGCCGACTGCGCTACGTGGCCAATTGGTACGTGCAGTTGTGGGGGGAGTCGCTGGGCAAGCGGACGGACCGCCAGGGGCACCTCGTCCATGCCGGCAGCACGCCGCTGGGCGCGCTGGGCGCGGCGGACCAGCACAGCCTCCTCCAGCTTTTCATGGAGGGGCCCGCCGACAAACTGGTGAGCTTCCTGCGCCTGGAGCGGTTCGCCGGCCCCAGCCCCATTCCCGCCGTCTACCCCGGGGACGAGGAGATCGCCTACCTGGGCGGGCACGACCTGGGGGAGCTGATCAACGCGGAGCAGGAAAGCACAGCCGAGGCCCTGCGCGAGGCGGGCCGCGGCAGCCGCACGATCAGCCTGCCCTCGCTGGACGCCTACTGGCTGGGCCAGCTCTTCCAGTTCTTCATGCTGGAGACCTTCGTCAACGGCGAGCTGCTCGACATCAACACCTTCGACCAACCGGGCGTGGAGGCGGGCAAGCTGCTCACCTATGGCCGCATGGGCCGCCCCGGCTTCACGGCCGGCGGTGCCGCGCGCAGCTCACGCCTGGGTTTCCCCGCCGGCTGACGCCGCGGCGGGGGAGTGGAAGGCCAGCACCTCGGCCCAGGCATGCCGGGCATCCGCCTGGCAGTGGCCGTCCAGGCGGAGGGTGGCCGTCCGTGGATCGAGCGCGCACAGCCGGTAGCCTTCCGGCGCCGGCAGAGCTTCGATGCGGGAGATGCCCAGGGGGATGTGCCGCCACAGGGCCTTGACCGCCGCCTCCTTCAGGCAGAAGAGGCGGAGGGCCAGGCCCGGGCCGTCCGCCGCGCGGGCGATCGCCTCTTGCTCCTTCGCCGTGAACCAGCGGCCCAGGAAGGCGGGGTCGCGCGCCAGGACGCCCTCCAGCCGGCTTCGCTCCTCCGTGTCGCACCCGACGCCGATCAAGCGGTCGCGCGGAGGGGGGGGCTCAGGTGTCAAAGGAGCCTCCCGGCCGCAGCCCCTGCTCGCGCAACCATTCCAGCGTGAGACGCAGGCCCTCCTCGAGAGGAACGCGGGCGGTCACGCCCAGCACGCGGCGGGCGGGTTCCGGATCGCAGCAGAGGCGCTCCACCTCGCTGGCCGCCGGACGTTTCCGCTCCGCGCGGCACTCCACCTGCAAAGGCCGTCCCACCAGCTTCTCGGCCAGGCGCACCACGTCCATGATCGACGTCTCCCGGCCACTGCCATAGGTGGTGACACGGCCCAGGGCCGCGGGGCGGAGGCCGGCGGCGAGGAAGGCCTCCACTGTATCGGCCACGTAGTTGAAATCCCGCGTGGAGGCGGTCTCGCCCAGCCGGATGGTGGAACCCGCCAGGGCCTGGCCGAGAATGGCCGGAATGACGGCGCGTCCGCTCTGGCCGGGACCATAGGTGTTGAAGGGACGCAGCACGGCCACGGGCAGCCCGAAGGAGCAGTGGTAGGAGAGGGCCAGCTGGTCGGCGGCGATCTTCGAGGCGGCGTAGGGCGACTGGGCCGCCAGGGGATGGTCCACCGGCATGGGGACGAGGCGGGCGCTGCCGTAGACCTCGCTGGTGGAGGTGATCACCACGCGGCCCGGTCCCGCCTCGCGGGCGGCCTCGAGCAGGGCCAGGGTTCCGCCCGCGTTCACGCGGAAGACCTCGGCCGGACAGGCGTAGGAATGGGGGATGCCCACCAGCGCGGCCAGATGGAAGACGATGTCCGCGCCCTCCATGGCGCGGCGCAGGAGGGCGCGGTCGCTGATGTCGCCGCGGTGGATCTCCGCCTGCTCCAGCAGGTCGGCCGGCAGCTGGCTCGCCACCGGCTGCGAGGTGTAGCGCAGCAGCACGCGCAGACGGGCGCCCTCCTTCACCAGGCGTCGGCAGAGGTGGCGGCCGATGAATCCGCCGGCGCCGGTCACCAACACGGTTCCGCCCTGACAGGTCATCACGGATCCTCCGCTTCCCACATGACGGGCATGGGCGGCGGCGGCGCTCCCGCCTCGTCCCGGCCCACAGCGATCACCCGGTACTGGGCGCGGCCCAGCCGCAGGGCGTGGCGATGGGTCCAGGCGCAGGTCGCGGTGTGGCCCAGCACCTGATGGGGCGTGCGGTCCACCCGCTCGATGCGGTAGTACTCGGCCCCCAGCACGGGATTCCACAGAAGGAGGGCATGACCGCAGAAGGCGTGGATGCGCAGCTCCGGCGCCTGGATCGGGGCGAGCAGATCAACCTCGAGGTCGTCGATGAACCACATGTCCACCGCGTTGGTCCCGCCATAGAGCAGACCCAGATCATGCAGACCCGTGCTGGGGGCGGTCCAGGTGTGCCAGGGCACGGTGAACCACTCCCCTTCCGGACCGAGCCAATCCGGACTGCCCAGATCCGGCTCGGCCAGGACCTGCCACTGCGCGGTGAGGGGATCCCGCCAAGCCAGCGCATGCTGCACCATGGCGCTGCGGTTGCGCTGGTACTGGGCCCAGCGCAGGCGCAACTGGTCGCCCTGCCTCAGGAACAGGCCGCGCAGGTAAAGGATGTCCTGGACGACAAGGCCGCCGGCCGGCATGCTGTGCCCCATGAACGGTTCCGGGCGGCCCAGGCCGCGGTAGAGGCTCCAGTTGCCGGTGGCCGGACCCTCGGCCCCCAGCTGCGCCGTGGCCACGTCCCACTCGTCCCAATCGGCCAGCAGCAGGTCGGCCGTGCTGGAGGCGGCGTTCAAGGTCAGCTGCCGGTTGGCCTCGTTGGCGGCGTTGCTCTGCAGCGTGAGCAGGCTGGTGGAGACGGTGTCCACCTGGGGGGCGTTCCAGGCGAGGCAGAGCAGCAGCGTGTCGGGCGGCATGAGGCTGTCCGGACCCACCAAGCGGCAGGACCAGTCCGGTCCGGCCACACTGGCCTGGTTGACGATGAGCGGACCGGTGCCCTGGTTGATGAGCGGCACCTCCAGCTCCAGGGGGTGTCCCGCCCGGCCGCGACCCAGGTCCAGCTGGGTCCAGGGGAAGTGCAGATGGGCCTGCGTGTTGTCCAGCCACACGTCGGCGCAGTAATGCATGTCGCCGAAGGGCGTGCCCAGCTGATCCCCCCACCACATCACCTGGTTGCTCATGAGGAAGAAGGAGTGTCCGCTGTAGCTGCCCAGGGAGGCCGTGACATAGGCCACCGTGTCCACGGAGGCGGCCGGCTGGAAGGCCAGGCCGAGATAGAACTCCTCGCCCAGGGAGAAGGGGAAGGGTGTGTCCAGCGGCAGGGTGAGGATGGTGTTGCCCACCGTGTCGGCGTCCAGGCTGACCATCTGCTCGAAGGGTCCGGGCAGGCCGCCCACGCGCCGGTGGACGGTCAGGCTGAGGATGCCCACATGGCGGACCGAGCCTGGATAGTTGTTGTAAAGACGAAGTTCGAAGGCGTTCATGTGGCCGGAGGCGCCGGGGGTGACCCGCTGGTAGAGGAGGCCTTGGTTGCCGAAGAGGGGATGGGGCAGCTTGACGAAGTAGGCGGCGTCGGCGTGGTAGCAGAGCAGGGCGTCGTCGCGCTGCCCCGTGCGGTCCGCCAGGTATCCCACGGGAACAGGTTGGCTGGGCGGGGCCGGAACGGGCATGGCGAAAGCGGCTGTGGCCAAGAGGAAGAGCAGCAGCAAGCCGCGATGGACCCCTTGGACCACTCCTGACATCTTGACCGCCATGAGATCCCATATCCTTTTCTGTCGCGCCGCGCCCGTCGGCCGGTCCGTGGCGAGGGCCGGCGTTCCGGCGCCAGTTGAGACCAACGCAAAGATAAGGCCAAGTGTCAATCCGACAATGGCTTTCCCGCAGCCGGCGGGCCAACGCCGCGTTGCTGCCGCTTGACCAAGCACCCCTGCGCCAGCGGGTCAGCGGCTTTGCGATGGCCGGTGTGGTGGCTTCATCACCCGACCTTTCCACGAGATTCTGTCCACTGATTGTCGGGTTTGGACACCTCGTGGTCCTCATCGCCTCAATCGGCCTGGATGCTCCGCAGCTTTCTCGCACATACCACCAGTATGCGCCGCGAAATCTTCGTAAGACCGGTCTCGAGATGTGCGCGAATCCCAGCGAAGGTCCAAGCCTGACAGGCTGCCAGACGCTCTGACAAGAATTCCAGACATGGATCCATGGGGCCGTCGGCGCCTCCGGCGGACGGGCCGTTCACGCATCAGGATCTTGTTCCAGTCAACTGGTTGATAGACATGGGGAATTGCCCGCAGGGGCCTGATGCTTCGCCTGCCGATCTTTCCGACATTGTCCACCGTGTCATCAAGCTGTTCTGGCTTGATTTGTGCTTGCTGGAACGCTTTTGCTCACATGCTCCGCCCCCCATCCCCCCCGCGCCAGGCTGGCGTGGAGACGGCCTGGGCCGGCGGAAGGCGCCAGGGGGATCAAGTCCGGAACGTGTATGACCATCATCGCTTTGCTGCTTTTGTTGATCATCGCATTGGGCATTTTCGAGTATAGGCGGCATCAGCGGCACCTCCGCTCCATTCCCATTCGCATCCACGTCAACGGAACCCGCGGCAAGTCGAGCGTCACGCGGTTGGTCGCCGGCGCCCTGCGGGCGGGGGGCCTGGCCACCATCGCCAAGACCACGGGCAGCGCGCCGCAGGTCATCCTTGAGGACGGCTCCGAGATTCCCATCGTCCGGCCGCGCGGGGCCAACATCATCGAGCAGACCCGCGTCGTCGCCTATGCCGCCCGTCGTGGGCCCCGCGCCCTGGTCATCGAATGCATGGCCGTCCAGCCGGAGTACCAGTGGATCGCCGAGCACCGCATGGTCCGCTCCACCATCGGGGTCATCACCAACGCCCGGCCCGACCACCTGCGGGAGATGGGCCCCACCGTGGAGAACGTGGCGCGCAGCCTCTGCAACACGCTGCCCGTGGGCAAGGTGGCCTTCACCTGCGAGCACAAGCTCTTCGCCCTGATGAAGCGGGAGGCCGCCCAGCGCGGCACCGTCCTCCACGAGGTGGTCGACCACGACGTGAGCGACGAGGACATGCGCCCCTTCAGTTACATCGAGCACAAGGAGAACGTGGCCCTGGCCCTGGCTGTCGCCGCCCAGGTCGGGATCGGGCGGGAGGTGGCGCTGGAGGGCATGTACCGCGCGGCGCCGGACTGCGGCGCCCTCAAGAAGTACTGCCTGGAGCACGAGGGACGCCACGTCACCTTCGTCAACGCGCTGGCCGCCAACGACCCCGAGAGCACGCTGGCCATCTGGCAGCGCGTGACGGGCGTGCAGGACAACCCCGGCGCCACCGTCTTCATCCTCAACACCCGCAAGGACCGCTTCGAGCGCAGCGAGCAGCTGGTGGAGATGGTGCACCAGGACACGGCCTGGGAGCGCCTCATCCTCATCGGCGAGGTGACGGACAAGCTGCTGGGCGTCTGCTACCGCATGGGCCTGCCCCAGGAGAAGGTGGTCAATCTGGGGACGGTCCATCCGGAGCTGACCTTCAACACCGTGATCAACCTGCCCTTCCCCGTCATGACGGTGATGGGGATCGGCAACGTCCACGGCGGCGGTCATGAGGTGGCCCATTACTTCCGCGACAGGAGTGCGGCATGATCGAAATCAGCGTCGGCCTGGGAGTGATCCTCAGCATGATCTTCCAGGAGGTGATCGGCGTCTCGGCCGGCGGCATCGTCGTGCCCGGCTACGTGGCCCTGCAGATGCACGATCCCCTGCGCCTGTTGGGCACCTTCCTTGTCAGCTTCGCCACCTTCGGCATCATCCGGGGCCTCTCCCTGGTGATGTTCATCTACGGCCGGCGCCGCCTCGTCCTCTCCATCCTCATCGGTTTCGTGCTGGGCTACTTCTCCCGGCAGTCCACCTTCTACGACCTTTTTGGCGTGGATTTGCAGATGCAGGCGGTGGGCTTCATCATCCCCGGCCTCATCTCCAACTGGATGGACAAGCAGGGCGTGGTCAAGACCCTGCTCTGCCTGCTGCTGGTGGCCTCCTGCGTGCGGCTGCTGCTCATGCTCGTGACGGGGGGGGAAATCTTCCATGTTTAAGCCCAGTCTCAAGTCGATCTGGACCCTGGTCGTCCTGGCCTTGATGGCCTACGGGCTCTACAACTGGGCCGAGCGCAGCCGTGTCCCCGTCAAGCGGCCCCATCACGAGGAGAAACTGGCCGCCGCCCGCCTGATGGAGAGCTGGATTGGCATCCTGCGGGACGCCAAGGCCCCCGCCGCCGCCTTCGTGGACGAGGTCAACGACCCGGACCGCACGCTGCTCATCGGCCAGAAGCACACGCCCATCACCTCCACGGACGGCAACCACCAGGCCAAATTGGCCACCACCAATCCCAACACCGCCGCCATGATGGTCCAGATCTTCAAGGAGGCGGGCCTCGAGCGCGGCGACAAGGTGGCCCTGGGGGTGACCGGCTCCTTCCCCGGGCTCAACCTGGCCGCCTATGCCGCCTGCCGCGTGTTGGAGCTGGAACCGGTCATCATCACCAGCGTCTCCAGCTCCTGGTACGGCGCCAATGACCCCGACTTCACCTGGCTGGACATGGAGAAGGTGCTGGTCGACAACGGACAAATCACCTTCCGCAGCGTGGCCGCCTCCATCGGCGGCGCCGACGACCGCGGCCGCAGCCTTTCGCCCGAGGGGCGCGCCCTGGTGCGGGCCGCCATCGAGCGCAACGGCGTGGGCTATCTCAATCCGGAATCGCTTGAGCAGGCGGTGGACGGACGCATCCGGGTCTACCGGGAGGCGGTGCGGGAGTCCCTGCGCGGCTACCGGGCCTACATCAACATCGGCGGCGGCGTGGTCAGCCTGGGCCACCCGGACAACGCGCACGTCATCCCGCTGGGTTACACGCGACATCTGCAGGACGACAGTTATCCGGCCAAGGGCGTGGTGCACCACTTCTCGGACAACGGCGTCTCGATCATCAACTTCAAGTACGTGCCGTCGAAGTTCGCCGCCATGCTGAAGAAGCACGGCATTCCCTGGCGGCCCGGGCACGTGCCCCTTCCCGGCGAGGGCAGCATGTTCGCCGAGGAGCGCTATGACCTGCGCGTGGTGGGTCTGGCCGTGGCGATCATGGCGGTGATGGTGCTCCTGGTGATCCGCTTCGATCTGCGCATGCAGCGTCTGGGGGAGATGCCGGCCGGACCCGACGAACACATCTGATGACCAGGGCCGCCCCGGCCGATGAAGACGGGCCGGCCATGAAGGACATGTCCGGACCAGGCGTGGGGCGGGCGCGAGCACGAAGGAGGAGACATGATCAACCGATCGGGTGCCGGAGCGGGACGGCGGCTGGCCGCCCGCCTGCCCTGGGCGCTGCTGGCGCTGCTGCTGGTGGCGGGGATGGCCGGCGCGGCCTGGGTCAACGTCCGCACCGTGAAGGGCGCCAAGCGCGCCATGGTGGATGTGGACGGCAAGGCGCGGGTCTACTGGCAACTGGACAAGGGCGGCGCGATGAAGGCCTCCGTCAACGGGCCGGCCGTGCTCCGCGTGGTGGCACGCGCCCCCTGGCGCAGCAAGCTCAAAGGCAAGGAGAACCTGATCTCCTGGAATCTGGACGGCCAACCGGGCGGCACCCTGCGCCTGCCCATGGTCCGCTCCCGCACGGTCCACCTGCAACCGCCCAAGGAGGCGCCCGAGTTCGCCACCCCCGCCAAGTGGCCGCGTCTTTCCGCCTCGATCACCGAGGAGATCCGCATCCCCTACGGCACGCACGACATCAGTTTCCAGACGGAGGGCCTGCTCTCGGAGAACGTGTTCCTCCGGTTGCAATCCAAGGCCCTGCAGCCCATGCCCAAGGGCGGCACGGTGGACCTGCTGCCCCGGGGCGGCGGTGCCACGCGCAACATCGCCGTCCAGGACAAGCGCGCCACCTACCAGGTGCTGGCCTCCGGCTCCGAGTTGCAGCTGGATGTGACGGGTCCCACCGTCGTCAAGGTGATCAGCCGGCTGGACTGGAACACCACGATGACGGGCCAGCAGAAATACCAGCTCAAAGTTCATGAGGACGGCCTCCTGAAGAACACCTGGGTCCTGCGCGGACGGCGCAGCACCGCGGCCACCTACGTGGGCAAGGACAACACCATGCCGGCCCGCGGCGAGGTCATCTACATCGAGGTGCCGGCCGGCCGCCACCAGTATGCCGTGAAGTTCCAGGACAGCGGGCGCGAGGTGAACCTGCGCTTCCTCATGCCCCGCGAAGCCCTGCGCCACAGCGGGAGCTGAGGTGCGGCGCGTCCTGCATCTCATCGCCCTGCTGGCGATCGCCCTGCCGGCGATGGCCGCCTGGCATGCGCCGGATTGGACGATCAGCCTTGAGGAGCGCCTGGTCGCCGACGACAACATCCTGCGCCTGTCGGACAGCGACCGCAGCCGGTTGAAACGGGACCCCTCCTTCCAGCCGGATGTGGAGGGGGCGGGCGCCCTGCGGGTCGACCACCGCCTGGGCCTCGCTCTCCAGTGGCGCCTGCGCTCCCGCCAGGGGCCCTTCGCCGCCCTGCAGAGATGGGCGGGCGGCCGCCCCGGCCAGGGTCGTCTCAGCCTGAGCTGGGACGGCAAGTGGACACAGTACGAGGGCAGCCCGGCCAACACCTACGCCAGCCACCGGCTGAGCGGCGCCTGGCAGCCCCGCCCTGGCTGGGGCACGGAGCTGAACTGGCGCACCCTGGACAACTACTACATCCGCCGCTTCCTGGACCGCGACACAGGCGCCGAACGGGGCGCCACCTTCGACAGCGACCAGATCGAGCTGGTGCTCAAGGCCCGCGGCCCGGATCGTGGACCCTGGCTGCGCCAGCCGGGCCTCTCGCTCAGCGCGGCCTGGGACCGGGAGTCCTACAATCCCTGGTTCACCGAGTATGACGGGGAGGCGTGGTCCCTGGGTCTGGACCTCGGCTGGCGCATGCCGGCCGGCCTCAGCGCCGGGCTGGGTTGGCGCTTCAGCGACACCCACAATGTGGGCTACACGGGGAGCCAGGGCGTGGGCACGGTGAATCTGGGCGTGGACAGCGAAGGCGGCGACGGCAGCCACCAGGAGGACCAGTACAGCCTCTCATTGGGCTGGAGCGGCCGCTGGGGAACGCGGGCGGCCGGCCTGGACGCCGGGCTGACCCTGCGCGACCGCTGGTACCAGAGCCGCCTGGGCGAGCTGCAGGATCCCTTCCACTACGGCCGCCACGACCGCCGCATCCTGCTCAGCCTGCGCGGACGCCTCGCCCTTGGCGCCTCCCTCACCCTCATCCCGGTGGTGGAGCGCGAGTGGCGGGACAGCGAGGCGGCCTGGGGCGGCATCTCCCGCGTCAAGGATTTCGAGGTGCTGCGTGCCGGCCTGGGACTGCGCTGGCGCCTGGAATCCGACTGAGCCGGCCAGGTCCGACAGGCTGACAGTCTCCAGCCTCAGGCCGTCGGCGCCCCGGGCCTGTGCGTCCGCCGCCGATCCGGTCCGACCGCCCAGGCGATGAAGAGCCCGGCCAGGCCCCAGCCGGCCAGCAGGTCGGCCAAGTTGGTCAGGGTCCAGGCCGGACCGGCGTGCCACCAGTTCCAGTAGGGCAGTTGGTTGACCACCCCGCCCGCCGCCACGGCCAGCATGAGACCGCCCCAGCGTCGCCAGTAGCTCCCGCCCCGCAACTGCCAGGCCAGCAGCGTCAGCAGGATGGCGCCCGCCACATGGATGAGCAGGGTGTTGAGGAAAAAGGCGGGATGGGCCAGGTTCTGGCCCTGGGCCCGCACGGCGAGAAAGGAGACCGGTCCCTGGGCCGCGGCCGCCACCTGGCGGTCCAGGTGGGCGACCAACGAATCAAGCTCGAGCCCGGCGGGTGGATGGTGCGGGTTGGGCAGCAGGTAGACCCCGGAGCGCGGGGCCTGGACCCGCAGGAAGTCCGCCGCCGCCGCCTCGTCGGCCAGGGGGAGGACGGTGGGACGGTGCCAGGCGAGGATGGACCAGGAGAAGGCGGTCCAGAGGAAGGCGAGCAGGCCGCCGATGAAGCCGCCGCGGAAGAGGGCCCTCAACAACATCGTCCGACCTCGCCACGACTCTGATCCACCATGCTCTCCGCCCTTCCCCGTCGACCCGCCGCCCAGGGAGGTCCGGCCCTCAGGACGAGGGCAGCTCGCGATCCGCCGGCCCGGCGTATTCACCGCCCAGGGGGCCCAGCCTGCGCATGGGCTTCTGGGTCGTCCATTCCTCGAAGACATGGGCGACCAGGCCGGGGGTGCGGGCGATGATGAAGAAGCCCTTGCCCAGGCGCCAGTCGAAGCCCATCTCCGAGATGACGGCGGCGATGGCGCCGTCCACGTTGAGGGGCAGCTTCTTGTCCGTGCCGCGCTCCAGCTCCTCCATCAAGGCCGTCGCCAGGCGGATGTGCGGACCGGTGAAACCGCACTGGTCGGCCAGCTCCAGCAGGGCGCTGGAACGCGGGTCGCGGGCGTGGATGCGATGCCCGAAGCCGGGGAGGCGCCGGCCCGCCGCTTTGAAGCGCGCCGCCAGCGTCGGAGCGTCCTCCCCCGCCGCCACCGCCTCCTGGAGGATGCGCGCGCATTGTTCGATGGCGCCCCCGTGGCTGTCCCCGATGGTGAGGATGCCCGCCGCCACGGCGGCGTTGAGGCTGTTGCCGCCGCTCAGCACCGTGCGCGCCGCCAGGTTGGAGGGGGGCGTGATGCCGTGGTCGATGGAGGAGACGAGCAGGCCCTCCATCATGCGGGCCTCCGCCGCCGTGGGCAGCTCCCCCTTCAGGATGAGGAAGACGGTCTGCGCGAAGCTGAGCCGCGCGATCAGGTCGGTGATGGCGTAGCCGCGCACGCGCAGTTCACCGGCGGCCGTCTTGGTGATGGCGGTGGTCCAGGTCGCTTCGCTCATGCCCTCGCTCCTTCAACGTGTCCCAGGCACGGATTCGCATGGATGGACGCGGGGCACGCGGGCGACGGACCAGCCCAAAGCGTTCCAGGTCCCGCACCCATCACCGGGCTCGGGGCCGCCGCCGGCCCTGCCCCGTCCTCCCCATGACCGCCCGAAGTCGACCAGGGGGTCTCAGCCGCCCACCCTGGCCAGGGCGAGGGAGAGGTCCTCGATGAGATCCTCCACGTCCTCCACGCCCACCGACAGGCGCAGCAGGGCGTCGGTCAGGCCGTAGGCCTCGCGCTGCACCCGGGGGACGGAGGCATGGGTCATGCCGGCCGGGTGGTTGACCAGGCTCTCGACGCCGCCCAGGGACTCCGCCAGCTTGAAGAGACGCAGGTGGCGGGCCACCGCGCGGGCGGTCTCGTAGTCCTTCAACTCAAAGGAAAGCATGCCGCCGAAGCCGCGCATCTGGTGGTGGGCCAGATCGTACTGCGGGTGGCTCTCCAGGCCGGGGTAATGGACGGCGCGCACGGCCGGGTTCTCGTCCAGGAAATGCGCGACGCGCAGGGCGTTCTCGAAATGCCGCTCCATGCGCAGGCCCAGGGTCTTGGTCGAGCGCAGCATGAGGAAGCAATCGAAGGGCCCGGGCACGGCCCCCGCGCTCTTCTGCACGAAGGCCAGGGCCTCCTGCAGGTCGTCGCGGCTGTGGAGCAGGGCGCCCATCAGGATGTCGCTGTGTCCGCCCAGGTACTTGGTGCAGGAGTGCAGGACGATGTCGGCGCCCAGCTCAAGGGGCGTCTGGAAGTAGGGTGAGAGGAAGGTGTTGTCCACCACCAGCAGGATCTTGCGTTCCTGACAGAGGCCGGCCAGGGCGCGGATGTCGCTCAGGCGCATCATGGGGTTGGTGGGCGTCTCGACGAAGAGGAGGCGCGTCGCCGGTCGCAGCGCGCCCCGCACCTGGTCCAGGTCCGCCGTATCCACGAAGTCCGAGTGCAGGCCCCAGGGCGCCATCACCTTGGTCAGGAAGCGCCAGGTCCCGCCATAGACGCCGGCCGAGCAAACCAGATGGTCGCCCTGCTTCAGCAGGTGCATGAGGCCCTGCAGCGCGGCCAGGCCGGAGGAGAAGACATGGCCGTGGCGCGCCCCTTCAAGCGAGGCCAGGTTGGCCTCGAGGGCGGCCCGGGTGGGGTTGCCGGCCCGCGTGTAGTCATAGCCGCGGGTGAGGCCGATGTCCTCCTGCACGAAGGTCGTGCTCTGCACGATGGGCATGCCGATGGCGCCGCTGGCGGCGTCCACCTGCTCGCCGGCATGAATGGCGCGGGTGTTGAAGCGCATGGGGGGGACCTCGCTTGTCTGTGGGCTGAGGCGCCGGTCAGCGGCCTGACTGGCCCCTGGCCCGGCCCAGGGCCTGGCCGGACGATTCCGGACGGAGGGTCAGCCCTTCCAGCCGCCGGATCACGTCGGCAAAGGTAACGAAGGGGAGATGGCTTCTCCCTTCGCCCTCCATCTGTGTGGCCAGGGAGGAGCGGGCGAAGACGAGGTCCGCCTCGCGCGCTGGACAGAAGTCCGTGCTGCCGTCGCCGATATAGATGACCGGCCGCCGGGCCGCGGCGGCCTCGCGCAGGTGCCAGGTCTTGCAGTGGTTGCACAACCCGCGCAGGCGGGGCGTGGCGGGAGGCAGGGCCAGCCAGCGGCCCGACTCCAGGCGCAGGTCGTTGGCGTGGATGGCGTGCAGTTCCCGGCGCAAGGGTCCCAGGGCGTGCTCGATGATGGGCAGGAGGCCGCCGCTGAGCACGGTGGGCTGCAGGCCGTGGCGCCCCGCCCAGGCCAGGAAATCCGCGAAGCCGGGACGCAGCCGGCTGGCTCCGTCCAGCCAGGCCAGCGCCTCGTCCAGCCCGACCTCGAGCAGGTCCAGCTCGGCCTGCAGTTTCACCCGCTCGGGCAGGCTGTCGTCGAATTCGATCGCCCGCCAGTCCCGGCCGTCGGGCAGCCGCCGGCCGAAGCGATCCAGCAGGAGGACCAGGGTGTCGTCCACCGTGATGGTGCCATCGAAGTCCAGGAAGACGATCGGATTCCCGGCGCGATCACGCGTGATCGTTCCATCGAAGTCCAGGAGGACGATCGGGCCGCCGTCGTCGTCGGGAGGCGCCGGCCTCATCTGCCCGGCAGGCCCAGGGCGCGCTCATACTCGCCGGACGATGAAGCCAGCAGCGCCATGGCCTGCCGGTAGGCCTCGTCGTGGCGCAGGGCCTCCCGGGCGCGGGCCGTCTGGCCCTCGCGCTGGCTGACCAGCTCCAGATCCAGCATGCGGGAGATGGCCTCCCCATGGGCCTTGAACTGCTGGGCCAGGTTATCCGCCATCACGGCGCGCAAGGCGGCCAGCGCCCGGCGGCCCGCCTCACCTGCCTCATCCTCCGCCAGGATCTTGTCCAGTTCATCCAGCTGGACCGTGCCCCGCGGCTGGAACTGGAACTCCTGCTCGTCGAGATAGGCCTGGAAATCGTCCAGGAGGCGGTCATCGCTGGTGGGCGGGAAGGCGTAACCGGCGGCGGTGCGATCTGCGACATAGTTGACAAAATGGGCGCCCCGCCACAACTCCAGCACGACCCAGGGCTGGCGCTCCGCCTGGACCTCCACGTCCGGGCTGACGCCGCGCCCGCCGATCACCTGGCGGCCGCCCAGCGTCTGGAAGAGGGTGTCGGCCAGGGTGGAGTCGGCCAGGTGGTCCAGCACCTCGTTGTCCTCGAAGTAGTCGATGCGCTGGATGAGGCGGCCGGAGGGCAGGTAATAGCGGGCGGTGGTCAACTTGACCTTGGCCTCGTCGTCCAGGTCCAGCACGCTTTGCACGAGGCCCTTGCCGAAGCTCTGCTCTCCCACGATGACGGCGCGGTCGTGGTCCTGCAGGCTGCCGGCCACGATCTCGCTGGCGCTGGCGCTGCCGCCGTCGATGAGCACGGCCATCTCGCCGCGGAAGACCGGCGCCCGCGTGCTCTGGATTTCCTTGATCACTTCGCGGTTGCGCCCACGGGTGACGACAATGGTCTGGCCCTGCTCAAGGAAGAGCTCGGCAACGGCCGCCGCCTCGCGCAGGAGGCCGCCCGGGTTGCCGCGCAGATCCAGCACCAGGCGGCGCATGCCCTGGGCCTTGAGCTGCTCGAGGGCGGCCGCCAGATCCTCCCCCGCCTGGCCGGAGAAACGCGCCAGCCGGATGTAGCCCGTGCCGGTGGCGGGGTCCGTCATCTCGGCGAACTTGACGTCCTGGATGGCGATCAACTGCCGGGTCAGGGTGTAGTCCTGCACCTCCTTGGCGCCGGCGCGGCGGATGCCGAGGGTGACGCTGGTGCCGACCTCGCCCTTGATGAGGCGGACGGCGTCGGACAGGGCCTTGCCCGTGACCGGCGCGCCGTCCACCGTGACGATCTCGTCGCCCGGCAGGAGGCCGGCCTTCCAGGCGGGCGAGCCCTCGAAGGGGCTGATCACGGTGACGCGCTTGTCGGAGCCGCGCAGGCCCACCTCCATCCCGATGCCGCCGTATTGGCCGCGCGACATGTCGTCCAGATCCTGCGCCGCTTCCTCCAGATAGTAGTCCGAGTAGGGGTCCAGCTCGTCCATCAGGCCGCGGATGGCGGCCGTCATCGCCGCCTCCGGGTTGATCTGGTCCACGTAGCGGAAGGCCAGGTTGCGGTAGACCTCGCCAAAGCGGACCAGGTTGTCGTGGACCTGGCGCATGTAGGTGTCCCGGTCCGGCGCCCGGTTCGCGGCCGGAAGTGGCAAGGTGGCCAGGGCGACCAGCAGGACGAGGATGAGGGTGGGCCGGCGTGTCATGGGAGATCCTTTCTGCCTGTGATCAGGCGGGCGAGGTCGGGCTCGATGCGGGCGAAGACGACGGGGGGAGCGCCGGCGGCGTCCACGCGCCGCACCCGGTCGGGTTCCAGGCCGGCGATGGCGGCGTAGCCCTCCGCCACCCGGGTGAAGAACTCCATGCCGGAGCGTTCCAGGCGGTCCTCGCCGGAACAACGGGCGAGGGCCGTCCGCACGGGCAGGTCCAGCCACCAGGTGCGCCGGGGCCAGGCCAGGCGCCGCACCTGGGCGTTGAGGTCCTCCACCAGATCCAGCGGAAGGCCGCGTCCGTGGCCCTGGTAGGCCGTCGTGCTGTCGGCGAAGCGGTCCAGGAGGACGATGCGACCGGCCGCCAGGTCGGGCAGGACTCGTTCGCGCAGCAGCTGGACGCGCGCCGCCGTGTAGAGGAGCAGCTCTGTCTCGCCGGCCATGGCCGTGTGGGCGGTGTCGAGCAGGATGGCGCGGATGGCTTCCGAGACGGTGGAGCCGCCCGGTTCGCGGTAGACGGCCGGATCCTCGCCACGGGCGCGCAGCCAGTCCGCCGCCAGGCGCAGCTGCGTGCTCTTGCCGCAGCCGTCCAGGCCCTCGAAACTGAGCAGGAGACCCTTCATCGGGGACCCTCTCCGCTTGGCATGGATTGGGCCAGGCGGCGCCACCAGGCGTAGAGCATGGCGCCCATGATGAACATGCCCAGGGTGAGCAACTGGCTGGTGGTGACATCCCAGCCGCCCAGGCGGCCGATGATCATGGCCGCCTCGTGGTCGCGCATGAACTCCACCGTGAAACGCAAGGGGGAGTAGAGCAGCAGGAAGAGGGCGAAGATCCGGCCCGGGAAGGACCGGCGCCGGGCCGCCAGCAGCAGGATCGTCATCAGGGCCAGGTTGCCCACGATGAGATAGAGCTGGGTGGGATGCACCGCTCCCAGGCTGTGCAGGGGGCTGTGCGACGGATAGGTGATGGCCCAGGCGCACTCGCAGGCCTTGCCGTAGCAGCAGCCGTTGAGCAGGCAGCCCACCCGGCCCAGGGCCATGCCCAGGGCCAGGCTGGGGGAGAGCAGGTCGACGACCTCCAGCACATGCTGGCCCCGTCTGCGGGAGTACCAGACGGTGGCGGGGATGGCGGCCAGCACGCCGCCCAGCAGGACCAGTCCGGCGATGCCGAAGTTGCCGTCCTGCTGGAAGGGGTTGATCACGGCCAGCCAGTCGCCCCTGAACTCGTCCAGGTGGGTGGCCACGTAAAGGAGGCGGGCGCCGGCCAGCGACGCGAGCAGGATGACGGCCGACAGGTCCTGGATGAAGGTCTTCTCGATGCCCCGCGCGCGGCCCCGCCGGATGGCCAGGGTGATGCCGGCCAGGAAGGCCACCATCATCATGAAGCCGTAGGTGGAAAGCCGGAAGTGGCCGATCTGGAACAGGGTGGGATACATCAGAGCTCGTCCTCGCTGCTTGCGCCGTCCTGCCGACGCCGCCGGCTCTCGGCCCGGGTCCCCTCCAGCACGAGCACGAACTCGCCCCGGATGCCCGCCGCCGCGAAATGCTCCTGGAGTTCGCGCACCGTTCCGCGCAGGAACTCCTCGTGCAACTTGCTGATCTCCCGCGCCACGCAGAGGCGCCGCGCCGGGATCCGCTCCGCCAGGGCCTCCAGCGTGTCCGCCAAGCGGTGCGGCGCCTCGAGGAAGACCGTCGTCTCGGCGGCCTCGACCAACTCCCCGTAGGCGGTCTGCCGCCCCTTCTTGCGCGGCAGGAAGCCGATGTAGCGGAAGCGGTCGGTGGGCAGGCCGCTTGCCGCCAGGGCGGGCAGGATGCTGCTTGCCCCCGGCAGCGCGCTCACCGCGCAGCCGGCCTCCAGCGCCGCGTTGACCAGGCGGTAGGCCGGGTCCGAGATGCCCGGCATGCCGGCGTCGCTGATGAGGGCCACCGTCTCGCCCGCGCGCAAACGGGCCACCAGCCGTCCACGTTCCCGCTCCGTGGAGAAATCATGGTAGCTGCTCATGGGCGTGGCGACGCCGAAGTGATCCAGCAGGCGGCGCGAGCTGCGCGTGTCCTCCGCCGCGATGTGGTCGGCCGCGCGTAGCACCTCCACCGCCCGCAGCGTCATGTCGCCCAGGTTGCCGATGGGCGTGGGCACAAGGACCAGCCGTCCGGCGCGGCCCGCCGGGGCGCTCACCGCAGGCTGTCCCGCTGGTAGAGCCAATCCGCGCCGATGGCGCGCAGCCCCACCTTGGCGATGACGGGCGGCATGCGCTTGAAATGGTTGCGGGCCACGCGGTCCAGGATGCCGTCCACGTCCTTCCCGGCGAAGCCCTCTGCCAGCAGCGAGGCCCGGTCGCGGCGCTGGTCCACGGCGCGCACCAGGATGCGGTCGATCAGCTCGTAGCTCCAGCCCAGGTCGCCCTCGTCTGTCTGCCCCTCCTCGAGGTCGGCGCTGGGGGCCTTGTCGATGATGGCCGCGGGCAGGCCCAGGTGCCGGGCCAGGGCGAAGACCTGCTGCTTGTAGAGGTCGCCGATGGGATTGACGGCGCTGGCCAGGTCGCCATGCCAGGTGCCGTAGCCCAGCAGCAGCTCGCTCTTGTTGGAGGTGCCCAGGGGGAGGGCCTGCCAGGCCATGGCCGCGTCGAACAGGCAGACCATGCGGCAGCGGGCCATCACGTTGCCCAGCCGGCGGGCGTCGGGCGGGTCGATGGGTGCTCCCGCCCCGGCCAGGGCCGTGCTGAAGGCGTCGACCATGGGCGAGATGTCGATCCGGCGGACTGGCATGCCCAGCTGCTCGGCCAGCTGGCGGGCATCGTCGACGGAGGCGGGCTGGGAGGTGCGCCAGGGGAGGATCAAGCCCAGCACCTGCTCCGCGCCCAGGGCCTCCACGGCCAGGGCGGCGACCAGGGCCGAGTCGATCCCGCCGGAGAGGCCCAGCACGGCGCGGCGGAAGCCGGCGCCGGTGACGGATTCGCGCAGAAAGCGCACCAGATGGCCGTGCACGGCCGGCAGATCCAGGGACAAGTGTTCCATGGCGGAATGTGATAAAAGGAGGGGCGCCTGCCCGCGCCCCTCCCCGCTTCTTGTCAGACTCATGGGCGTGTGGGTCCGCCCAGGACCCACGCGCTGCTGGACCCGCTCAGCCCGCCAGCGCCCCGTCCAGGATCTCCAGGCAGCGGTCGATCTCGTCGGCCGTCACCGCCAGGTGCGGCCGGATGCGGATGCTGCATTCGCCGCAAGGCAGGACCAGCATGCCGCGCTCGTAGCAGCGTTTCTTGATGGCCGGGCGCTGGGCGAGATCCACGTCCAGGGCGCACATGAGGCCTTTGCCACGCGTGTCGCGGACCTGGTCGTGGCGGGCCTCCATCTCATGCAGGCCGGCCAGCAGGCGATCGCCCATGATGCGGGCGTTCTCCACCAGGTTCTCGTCGCGCATGATCTCCAGGATGCGGCGGAAGCGGATCATGTCCACCAGGTTGCCGCCCCAGGTGCTGTTGATGCGGGAGGGCTCGCGGAAGACATTGCGCTCCACCTCGTCCACCCGTGGCCCGGCCAGGATGCCGCAGACCTGCGCCTTCTTGCCGAAAGCGATGACGTCGGGCTTGATGCCGTGGTGCTGGTGGGCCCAGAAGGCGCCCGTCATCCCCATGCCGCTCTGCACCTCGTCGATGATGAAGAAGATCTCCAGCTCGTCGCAGAGCCGGCGCAGAGCCTGGAAGAATTCCGTGCGGAAATGCCGGTCCCCGCCCTCGCCCATGATCCCTTCGATGATGAGGCCGGCGATCTCGTGGGGTCGCTGCGCCGCCGCGGCGCGGATCTGATCCAGGGTGGCCTGCTCGGCGGCCGCCACCCGGGCCGTCTCGGCGGCGTCCACGGGGAAATGCAGGTAGGGCGGATCCACCCGTGGCCAGTCGAAGCGGGGAAAGTACATGTATTTGCGCGGATCGTGGGTGTTGGTCATGGAGAGCGTGTAGCCGGAGCGGCCATGGAAGGCGTGCTTGAAATGAAGGATGGCCAGGCGGTTCTCGTCGATGGTGCGGCCGGCCGCCAAGTTCTTGCGGTGCTTCCAGTCGAAGGCGGTCTTGAGGGCGTTCTCCACCGCCAGGGTGCCGCCCTCGATGAAGAAGAGGAAGGGCAGGTAGGAGGGGATGCCCACTTCGCCGAAGACCTGGACCGTCTCCGCCATCTCGCGGGTGTAGAAATCGCTGTTGGTGACCTTGTTGATGGCCGCCCGGCCGATTTCCGCCATGAAGCCCGGCTCCATCATGGCGGGATGGTTGATTCCCACCGCATTGGAGGCGAAGAAACTGGTCATGTCGAGGATCTCACGGCCGCTGCGCGCGTCATGGATCCAACTGCCGTGGCTGCGCTCGAGGTCGACGACCAGCTCCAGGGCGTCCACCAGCATGTGCCGGCCGATGACGGCATGCACGTTGTTCGGGGTGATGCGGCTCATGTTCTCCTCCTTCCATCTATCTTGAATCCCAAATGGTAAGCCCGTCATGGGGTTAACAGCCAGAGTAGCGTTTCGCCCCCGTCGGGACAAGCCGCCTTGGCTTTGTTATCCTCATAAGGGCGGAAGAGAACCGATTGAGGAACAACACTGGTGAAACATTCACAATCATCATTCATAAATACTGAGGTGGCACACTTGATCCATGCGCAACTAGATGGAAAGTTGAATCATATTCCACACACTGCAACGTTGTCGTCCCGCCGATGATAGACCTCATTTTTCTGGGCACCAGCTCGGCCACGCCCACGCCCCGGCGCAATGTCAGCTCCCTGGTCGTCATGATGGAGAAGGAGAGCCTGCTCTTCGACGCGGGTGAGGGCACGCAGCGGCAAATCCAGGTGAGCGGCTTCCGCCGCGGCCGCATCGACCGCATTTTCATCACCCACCTCCACGGGGACCATTTCTACGGCCTGATCGGCCTGCTCACCAGCTTCCAGCTCAACCGGCGCCAGGAGCCCCTGCATCTGGCCGGACCGCCCGGGCTGGTCCGCTACATCGACTTCATGAAGCGCCTGTCCCAGACTGATTTCTCCTATGATTTGCGGATCGAGGAGTGGGGCGGCCTGCGCGAGCCGACGACGGTGCTGGAGACCGGCGACTACCGCCTCGTGGCCGCGCCCCTCAAGCACCGGCTCTACACCCTGGGCTACCGCATCGAGGAGAAGCCGCGCCCCGGCCGCTTCGACGCCGACCTGGCCGACCGCCTGGGCGTGCCCTTCGGCCCGGAGCGGGGCCGCCTCACCCGCGGCGAGGATCTGGTGCTGGCGGACGGCCGGGTGATCCGGAGCGCGGAGGTGGTGGGTCCGCCCCGTTCCGGCCTCAGCCTCGCCTTATGTTCGGACACGGCGCCTTGCCCGCACGCTGTTGCGTTGGCCCGCGACGTGGATCTGCTCATCCACGAGGCAACTTTCCTGCCCGACGACGCCGACCATGCCCGTCGCACCCAGCACTCCACCACCGACGACGCCGCCGGGGTGGCGCGCAAAGCGGCCGCCCGCCATCTGGCCCTCACCCATTTCAGCACGCGCTACATGGGAGACCTGCGCCCCCTCATCCAGGCCGCCGAGGCGGCCTGGCCGGCCGTCATCTGCGCCCGGGACTTCATGCATCTGCAACTGCGGGTGGGCGAGGTCCCGGTGGTGGGGGATTCCCGCAACATGGTCGCGGCCACCGCGCCGGAAGCTCCTGTCCGCGATGGAGTTTAAACGCATCCGCGGGGGGCGGCTGGCGGAGTGGAGTATATTGCCGACTGACTTCCGGAAGTCGCATCCTTTTATCATGAACGGTCGTTCAAGTGTGGATAAAATGTGCGTTGCGGAAATGTCAAGGGCCCAGGGTGCTTTTCATGAGAATTGTGTTTGACTGTAATTGTTGACACAGAACGAGATCGCTGCCTTGTCCGCACCTTTCGGCCTGTGTGGACAAGATGACGGCGGGAGCTTGGCGATTTGTGCATAAGTGAGGCGGACAGCGTGATGGAAAGCCTCCTCATCTGCTATCTGGTTGACGGACAGGGCATGGAACTCCTCCTGCGTCGCCTGCGACCCAGCCGCCCCGGTCAGGCCTGGGGCGCGTTGGCGGAGCGGCCAGGGGCCGGGGCCGCCCCTGTCGAACTCTGCCTCTTCGGATTGCCTGCCCAGCACCCGGCCTTCCGTCAGTCGGGGCCGGGCCTGCGCCTCGTCCAGGTGCCAGGGCCCCTGAAGGATTTCGCGTCATGGCTGAAGCGGGATGCCCGGCGCCGCGGCGAAGCCTGCCGCTATTGCCTGGTGTCGGCCGATCCCGAGCTGCGCCGCCAGGCCCGCGAACTGGGCATGGCCGAGCTGGATCCGGACCTCCTGCCCCGCCGCCTGGGCCTGGTTGACGCAACCGCCGGCCATGGCGTGATCAAGGCTCCTCCCCGGACATTCCGTGAACCGCGCGTGGTGAAGGGAGGCAAGGAGATGGGGCCGGAGGAGCTGGCCTGGTGGGCACGCCAGCTGGAGCTGCCGTCCGATGAGGCGGAGGACGGCCTGGACACTGCCGCAGCCGCTTCGAGGGAGGATGCCGGCTCGCCGGGAGCGCCGTCCGATGAGGAACACGAGCGCTTCGCCCGCCTGATGGGGGCCCGGCCCGGCGATCCCCGCATCCTGGACCACGTGGATGAGGATTGGCTGAACCGCCAGTTCCCGGATGCCGGAGCCGCCCCGGCGGGTCGCCGCAAGGGGAGAAGCTCCGGCGCTAAGGATCAGGGCCCTTCTTGACGATCATGACGGCATGTCGGCACTCGGGAAACTAGCAGCCTGTCGGGCTTGGGCCTTGGATGGGATTCGCGCCCCAATCGAGGCCGGTTTTTCGGAATTTTCGCAGGGCATACTGGTGGTCTGTTCAAGAAAATTGCGGAAAATCCGGACCGATTGGGGCGATGTAGACCGCCAAGTGGCCAAGTCCGACAGGCTGCTTGGCACTGGATGTACCGGCAAGAGTGAGGGTGCAGGAGGCTTGGCGTGAACCTGATCATCGGTCTGGTGGTGGTTTTCGGTTGCGTCGTCACGGGCTTCGTGCTCGAGGGCGGCCACATCGGCGTGCTCTGGCAGCCGGTGGAGCTGCTCATCCTGGGCGGCGCCGCGTTCGGCGCCATGATCATCGCCAACCCCTTCTCCGTCCTGAAGAGGGTGCTCAGCTCCATACCCTCCCTGCTCAAGGGAGACCTCCACGGCAAGGACGACTACCTCCAGCTCTTCGCCATGATGGGCGACGTCTTCAACAAGATCCGCCGCCAGGGCCTCGTGGCCATCGAGCAGGACATCGGCAATCCCGAGAGCAGCGAGATCTTCTCCAAGTATCCCAAGCTGCTCCAGAACCACCACACCATCGAGTTCATCCAGGACTACCTGCGCCTGGTCGTGAGCGGCAGCATGAACACCTTCCAACTGGAAAACCTGATGGACGTGGAGCTGAGCACGCACCATCACGAGGCCGAGCAGCCGGCCCAGGCGGTGAGCCGCGTGGCCGACGCCCTCCCCGGTTTCGGCATCGTGGCCGCCGTGCTGGGCATCGTCATCACCATGGGCTCCCTGGGCGGCGAGGCCGAGGAGATCGGGCACAAGGTGGCCGTCGCCCTCATCGGCACCTTCATGGGCATCCTCTTCGCCTATGGCGTGTTCGGACCGCTCAGCAACTCCCTGGAGCGGCGGGCCCGGGAGGAGGCGGACTGGTACACGGCGATCAAGACCTGCTTCATGGCCAGCCTCCAGGGCTACGCGCCGCAGATCGCCCTGGAGTTCGGGCGCAAGACCGTGCCCCCGGCCGTCCGCCCCAGCTTCGAGGAGTTGAGCGCCTTCCTGCGCGGCAGCAAGAAGGAATAGGCCATGGCGGACCAGAAACAGGCCGAACAGCCCATCATCATCAAGCGCATCGTCGCCGGTCACGGACATCACGGCGGCTCCTGGAAAGTGGCCTTCGCCGACTTCGCCACCGCCATGATGGCCTTCTTCCTCCTGCTCTGGATCCTCAACCAGGCCACGGACCAGGAGAAGGCGGCCATTTCGGGCTACTTCAACAACCCCTATGCCGTCGACCTGGGAGGCTCCCAGGGCGTCACCGGCACCGAGCCGGGCATCGGCGAGGGGGGGACGGACGAGGAAGGGCTGGGCGGCATGCGGGACCAACAGCGGCTGGAACAGCTGGAGGCGCAGATCAAGGACGCCATCAACACCAGCGAGGCCATGAAACAGTTCAGGGATCGCATCGACGTGGCGATGACCCCCGAGGGAGTGCGCATCCAGGTGATGGACAAGGAGGCGCGCTTCATGTTCGCCCTGGGCAGCTCCACCCTGGAGCCGGGCGCCCAGGAGCTGCTGCGGGAGTTGGCCACGGTCATCTCCACCGTGCCCAACCGCATCAGCATCAGCGGCCACACGGACGCCCTGCCCTATGGCTCACCCACTTACACCAACTGGGAGCTGTCCACCGACCGCGCCAACACGGCGCGGCGGGAGATGCTGCGCGGCGGCCTGGACCCCCGCAAGATCGGGCGTGTGGTGGGTCTCGCCTCCACCGCCCTGCTGCTGCCGGACCGGCCCGAGGATCCCATGAACCGCCGCATCACCATTCTTGTCATGAACCGCCGCACGGAGGAGTCCATCCGCAAGGAGGGCGGGCAGCTGATGGCCGTCGACGAGTGAGGCCGCTCCCCGCCGGCGCCGCATTGCACTCCTAGGCCACCCGCCCTATCTTGGCTGCGCCGGAGCCGTGTCATGACGTGGGCCGGTCGGGGGTGTAGCTCAGTGGCAGAGCAGCGCCCTTTTAAGGCGTAGGTCGATGGTTCGATCCCATCCACCCTCATGGACGGCTCTTGTGGGCTTGAAGTCCATGGTTGTCAACCCCGTTGCGGCCCCGAGAGGCCGCTTTCCCCGTCATGAAAAGGGAAGGAGGGACTGGTGAGCGACGCTCCCGCCCGCCCGCGCAAGCCGGACTGGCTGCGCGTGCGCCTGCCCTCCGGCGAGGGGGTGGCCCGGCTCAACCACCTGCTGCGCGAGAAACAGCTGGTCACGGTCTGCGAGGAGGCCCGTTGTCCCAACATGCACGAGTGCTGGAACCAGGGCACGGCCACCTTCATGATCCTGGGCGACACCTGCACCCGCAGCTGCGGCTTCTGCAACGTGAAGACAGGCCGGCCCGGCACGGTGGACTGGGACGAGGCCGGGCGCGTGGCCGAGGCCGCCGCCCAGATGCAGCTCAAGCATGTGGTGATCACCAGCGTCGACCGCGACGAGCTGCCCGACAAGGGGGCCGGCCTCTTTGCCCTCACCATCCGCCAGGTGCGGCGGCGCCTGCCCCAAGCCACCATCGAGGTGCTCATCCCCGACTTCAAGGGCGACGCCGCCTGTCTGCGCCTGGTGCTGGCGGAGCAGCCCGACGTGCTCAACCACAACGTCGAGACGGTCGCCCGCCTCTACCGCCGGGTGCGCCCCCAGGCCGACTACGCCCAGAGCCTGGAGCTGATCCGCCGCGCGGCGGCGGCCGGCTTCCACACCAAGAGCGGCTTCATGGTGGGCCTGGGCGAGACGGACGACGAGGTGCTGGATCTCATCCGCGACTTGAAGGCCCATGACACGCGTTTCATCACCATCGGCCAGTACCTGCAGCCGACCAAGCGGCATCTGGAGGTGGAGCGCTACGTCCATCCGGACCAGTTCCTGGAGTATGGACGCTTCGCCAAGTCCATCGGCGTGGAGATGATCCAGGCCGGCCCGCTGGTGCGCTCCTCCTACCATGCCGGCGAGGAGCTGGAGGGCGACGGCGCGGTGGCCGTGCGCACGGGGCGCGCCTTCGGTTGACCGCCACCGCCCCGCCCGCCAGGAAGTCTGTTTCGTCATACCATTGCCGGAGGGAATGTGGACCTGCAGGACCGCCTCTGCCGCGAAGGGGACACCCTCTTCCGCCTGCGCAGCTACGTGCCGCTACTGCTCCTCGCCCTCATGATCCTCGCCCTCTGGCTGGCGCCCGGTCCGCGGCCCCTCCCCGCCGCCTGGATCTGGGCCTGCCTGGCCGTCTCGCTGGTTGGCCAGCTCATCCGCGCCGATGTGGTGGGGCACACCCCGGACGGCACCAGCGGCCGCAACACCAGTGTCCAGGTGGCCAAGCGCCTCAACACGGTGGGCTGGTACTCCGTCGTGCGCCATCCGCTCTACGTGGGCAACGGGCTGATGTGGCTGGGCCTCGCCCTGCTCCCCGCCAATTGGTGGCTGGCCCTCCTCATGATGGGCGGCTTCGGCCTCATCTACGAGCGCATCATGCTGTGCGAGGAGCGCTTCATCCAGGGCCAGTACGGCGAGGAGTTCCGGCGCTGGGCGGAGGAGACGCCGGCTTTCCTGCCCCGCTTCAGCCGCTGGCGGCCCTGGGACCTGGCTTTCTCCTGGCGGAACGTGGCGCGGCGGGAGTTCTCCGGCTTCTTCGCCCTCATCGGCCTCTTCGTGCTGCTCCTGGTGCTGCGGGAGGTCTTCGCCGGGCGGCCGGTGGAGCTCAGCCGCGGGCAGAACCTGGCCCTGCTGGCCGGCCTTGCCGCTTACGCCACGCTCTTCGTGCTGCGGCGCTGGACGCGCCTCTTGCACGAAGAGCCGCGCTGACTCACCAGCCCCGCGCCTCGCGCAACCAGGCGACCAGTTTCTCCACGGCCCGTCCGCGGTGGCTGAGGGCGTTCTTCTCCGCCAGGCTCAGCTCGGCGAAAGTGCGGCCCAGCTCGGGCACGAGGAAGACCGGGTCGTAGCCGAAGCCGCCCTCGCCGCGCGGCGCATCGAGGATCAGCCCGTGGCAGGCGCCGCGGAGCAGGGTCTCGCCCCCGTCGGGTTCCACCACGGCCAGCACCGTCTCGAAGCGCGCCTGGCGCCGGTCGGACGGCACCGGCCCGATCTGCCGGCACAGGCGGCGGACATTGTCGGCGTAGCTGCAGCCCGGTCCCGCCCAGCGCGCGCTGTGGACGCCGGGCGCCCCGTCCAGGGCGTCCACCAGCAGGCCCGTGTCGTCGGCGACGCAGAGCCCGCCGCAGTGCGCGTGCAGCGCCCGCGCCTTGATGAGGGCGTTCTCGGCCAGAGTCGCGCCGTCCTCGACGGGCTCCGCCAGCTCCGGGAAGTCGCGCAGCGATTTCAGCTCAACAGGGCCGAAGGCGGCCTCGAGGGCGTGGTGCAGCTCCTCGAGCTTGTGAAGGTTGCCGGTGGCGACGAGGAGGCGGATTTCGCGCGCCCTCATGGCCGGATCCCGTCATCCGGCGATCGCGTCGGCGGAGCCTGCTCCGTTCCGGTCAGCCAATAGTGGCAGGGACGCAGGCGGCGCAGGCTCTGGCCCGGGGCGTGGCGCGCCAGGTAGCGGTCCATCAGCTCGAACTGGGATTCCGGACCGATTAGGAAGAACTGGGTGCCCGGCGCGGGAGTCCAGGCGGGATCGCCCAACCCGGGAAAGACCAGGGCATGCACGGGCAGCTTGCGCGCTTCCAGCTGGTCGGCCAGGGTCGGATCCGCCAGCAGGTCCAGCAGGCCCTGGCGGAAGGCCCGCTGCTCCTCCAGGCGGCTTGGTCCGGCCGCGTGCGGTACGGCGCCCCGGCTGGGATCATGTGCGACCTGAAGCTCCAGGGCGCGCTGCCCGGTGCGCTCCGCATAGGACAGGGCCGCCCGGGATCCACCGAAGGAGGCGACCAGGGCGGTCGCGGCCCGGGCCCGGTCGACGGGCGGGGCCTTGTGCACGCAGTCCTCGACGAAGCCCAGGGTCTGGGCGGCGTCCGGGCAGCGTTCGGCGTAGTAGCGCAGGAGGCCCGTGCGCTCCCGGGGGCGGATGCCATTGGAATAGGCCAGGCCGGCGGCCCAGGTCTGCATGAAGAGGCCCTGGTCGCCGCCGCCGCCCAGCAGGTTGCCTGCCAGATAGTCGACCAGGCCCGCGCGCTCCCAGGCATGTTGGTGGGTGAGCGGCGCGCTGATGATGACCACGCCGCTGGAGGAGCCGGGGTGGACCAGGCCCAGGCAGGGATGGTCGGACGGTCCGTCCCGTTTGATCCCGGCCTTTGCCCGGTCAAGGGGCAGTTGGGGGAAGAGGCCGCCCAGCGCGGCGGCCGGCGGCATCAGGTCCGTCCAGGCCGGGCGGCCGCCCGTGAACCAGGCGCGGACCGGGGCGTGCCGCAGGAGGTCGGAGCGCAGCTGCCGCAGTCCATCCAGCCGCTGATCGGCGGTCGCGGACAGGCCGGTCGTCATGGCCCGGCAGACGACGGGCCAGAGGGGACCGTCCTCGGGCAGCTCGGCGGCCATGGCGGCCAGGTCGCCCAGGGCGAGGTCCAATGTCTGGCAGTCCCTGGCGCCCAGGGTGATGGCGGCGCCGGCATCGTTCCCACCGCCCAGGGTCGGGTGTCCGCCCCAGACCGCGGGCCGGTCCGACGCCGGCACATCCAGCAGACGGGCCAGGGCGGCGCGGCAGGAATCGGCGGCGGCGGGGGCGGTCCAGGAATCCGGCCACCGGGCCACGGCCTCCAACGCGGCGATGACCGCCGGGGAGCCGTCCTCCAGCAGCCAGGCGCAGCGCAGCAGGTCGAACTCCTGCGTGAGAAAGCAGCCCGCCCGCAGCAGGCCCGGGTTGTGGCGCTGGCGCCAGGCCGCCGCTGGCGCCTCCACCCAGCTCTCCTCGGAGCCCTGGCGCGTCTCGCGGATGTTGGCCAGCTCGCGACGCACGATCTCCCGCAGGCGCGGCCGGTTGGCCTCGGACCAATCCGCCTCCTCGAGGAAGCGCTGCAGCCACTGCGCGCCCTTGGCGCATTCCTGCGGCGTGGCGCCGGCGCAGCCCAGCACCAGCTCGCCGCGGCCCGCCTCCAGGTCGGCGTCCAGCCAGGCCCCCGCCCAGGAGACCTCCCGGCGCAGGGCGTCCTCCACCTGTCGGAAGTCCAGTTTGCCTTTGGCCCCATCCACGCCGGCCTGAGTCAGCAGGGCCGGCAGGGCCGCCACCCAGGGATTGTCCGCCCCGATCCCGACCAGGTCCGCCGCCAGGCTGAAACGCGCGCCCTGCATGCCCTCAAAGACACCGTGGCAGAGCGGGATGCCGCCCGCCAGGCGCAGCGTGTCCACGACGATCTCCGGGTCGTTGTCCAGGGGCAGGCGCTCCGGCAGCGCCGGCGTGGGCAGGCCGGCGCGCTCGGCCTCCAACTGGGCCGTCATCTTGTCATAGTCGGCCTGGAAGCGGCGCAAAGCCTCCTGGCGGCCGCGTGTGCCGTAGGCGCGCTCCAGGGAGTCGGCAAAAGCCTCCAGGCGGGCGGCGCGCGAAGACTCCTTCTCCGCCAGCAGCGCCGGATTGCTGCGCGTCCCCACCAGGTGCGGCTCCGCGGCGAGCAGGCCCATCCGCTCCAACCAGGGGGCGAAGGGATTGCCTGGATCCTTCAGCCGCCGCTCCACCTCGGCCAGGTCGCCCTCCTCGTCAAGGCGCAGGTGGAAACCGCCCCGCTCGCGCAACTCGCGCAGGTGGTCGGCCCAGAACGAGCCGGTGCCACGCTGGCCGAAGCCGGGGGGGTGGTCCAGCAGGCTGCGCCCCTGGCGGCGGCGGCTGGTCAGCTGGGCCAGGGCCCGTTCCTTCAGCGCCGCCAGAGCCGGATCACCCTCCCGCCAGCCGGCGATGCGCTCCAGGCTGGTCCGCACGCGCCCGCGCAGCGTGGCCAAGCCTTCCGCCGTGACGCGCGCAGGCGGCACACTGCCCAGGGCCAGCCAGACGGGCTGGCCCGGCTCGCGGCTGATCCAGCCGCTGATCCAGGCGGCGCCCAGCGGATCCGGGCTTGCCACTGGATCAAGCAGATCGCGGTGCAGTTCGGAGCCGTCGCCCTGCGCCACCACCGTGAGCAGGATCTGGGCGGCCAGGACATCCGGTCGATCCAGCTTCCGCGCCGGCGTCCAGGCGGCGAGGACCAGGGCCGGCTCGTCGGCGCGGGCGCCGGGCACCTCCACCACCTCCGTCAGTGGCGGGACGGCCACCGGCGGCGTCGGCAGCATGGCGCGGCCGCGTGGTGGGAGGCCCGGGGCCTGCGGCTCCAGGCGTCCCAGCATGGCGTCCAGGCGGGCCAGCAGATCGTCGCCCACCTCGCCGGGAGGCAGCACCAGCACCAGGCCCATGTTGCCCAGGAAGTGCGAGTCCCGGTGGAAGGCGCGGATGTGGGAGGGCTCCAGCCGCCGGATGGCCTCCGGGATGCCGCCCTGGTTGACGGCCAGCGGGTGGTCGGCGCCGTAGCAGTGGGTCATGAGGCGGTGCTGGGCGCGACTCCAGGGGTGGTCCCAGCTCGACAGCATCTCGGTGTAGACCGTCCCCTTCTCGTCCGCTTCGAGGATGGCACCGCGTGCCTTGGGTCCCACGTGGCAGACCTCGCGGCGGATCTCCTCGTCGCTAAAGTCCGGGTGCAGCAAGGCGTCGAGCCGGTCCTCCAACTCCACCAGGAAGTCGGCCGGGCTGAGAGCCGTGCTGAAGTGGTAGCAGGTTTCGAGCTGACCCGTGAAGGCGCTGGATGAACTCAGGCGGAATTCCTCGGCCTTGGCCACGGCCAGACCACGCCGCCCCTTGCCCAGCAGCAGATGTTCCAGGGTGTGCGGCTCGCCGCGGTCGGTCGTCACCGGGGTGGAGATCCAGACGAAGGCCTGGGGGGCGGTCTCCATGGGCAGCAGGTCGAGGAGCAGGCCCGAGCCGTGCTCCAGGCAGGCTCCGGCCGGCCGATCGCGGCTGTCCAGGTAGAGATGGAGGCAACGGAATCCGTCCGAGCGGGGCTCCGCGCCCAGCTGGTCCAGCCAGGAGACGCTGGTGGAAGCGGCGGCCGGAACGACTGTGGCCGGCAAGAGCAGCGCGGCGACGGCAAGGGAACAGCGGCAATGATCCATGAATCCTCCCGGATGTGGCGACAAAGTAAGGAGGTGGGCTCAGGCGGCCCGGCGCCGGCCGCCTGGATGCGTCCCGGGCGACACGGACCCGGGGGGAGGTCCGCCGGCGACCGGACGGATCGCCGCCGCCGCTCGTCCCCTATATTGGACCATGCTTCGCCTCATCCGCCAGTTCATTCCCTACCTGCGCGGGGTGCGCCTGCACCTGGCCCTGGGTCTGCTCATGATGGTGGTCGCCAGTCTCCTGGCCGGCGTCAACATCAGCCTCATCTACCCCTTTTTCGAAGGCGTGTTCGGCGGCGCCGCCACGGACCCGCCGACAGAGCGCCTGATGGACCTGGCGCCTTCCATCAAGCTCTTGGGGCGTGATCTGTGGCAGGCCGGGCAGGCCGACTCCGGGCTGCGTGATCTGGCCGGACGGGCGCTGGACGACTTCATGGCCCGCCACGCCCGCCACACCGTGCTCTTGCTGCTTTGCGGCACCGTCCTGGCGCTGGCCGTCCTCAAGTTCATCGCGCTCTACCTCTACCGCGTCTTCTTCGTGCAGGTGGAGCAGACCATGATCCGCCGCCTGCGCGACCACCTCTTCACCCACTTGCAGGGCCTCTCCCTCGACGTGGTGCAGCGCTTCCGCCAGGGGGAATTGATCAGCCGCCTCATCAACGACGTGATGGTGGTGCGCAGCCTGACCATCACCAAGGTGGCGGACCTGCTCTCCAACCTGCTGCAATGTCTGGTCTACCTCGGCCTGGCCCTCTTCGTGGAGTGGCGGCTCACCCTGGTCTCCGTCCTGGTCCTTGCTCCGGCCGTGGCGGGCTTCCAGGCCATCGGCCGCAAGCTGCGCACCTACAGCCGCCGGGCCCAGGAGCACATGTCCCGCGTGTCGGAGAGCCTGTCCGAGAACCTGCAGGGCTTCCGCGTGGTGCAGGCCTTCTTCGCCCGGGAGCGGGAGATCCAGCGCTTCCAGCTGGCCACGGCCAGCTACTTCCGCCGCACGCGCAAGCTGGAGTGGGTAGCCGGCCTCTCCACGCCCTTCGGCGAGTTCGCCTCCGTTGTCGTCGCGGTTTTCATGTTGTGGTACGGTGGCCTGCAGGCCCTGTCGGGGGACGGCCTGTCAGGCTCGGCCTTCCTCACCTTTCTGGCCGCGCTTCTGGCCATGCTGCATCCGCTCAAGATCGTCGCCCGGACCTGGAACGACCTCCAGCGCGGCACGGGCGCGGGCGACCGCATCATGGAGGTCTTCGACCTGCGCTCAAGCCTGGCCACCGTGCCAAACCCGGCCCCGGTCGCGGGCCTGCGCGAGGGGATCGAGCTGCGCGGCGTCTCCCTCCTCTATGGCGAGAAAGCGGCCTTGCAGGAGGTCGGCCTGACCCTGCGGCGGGGGGAGCTGGTGGCCCTGGTGGGCGCCTCCGGCTCCGGCAAGACGACCCTGGCCAACTTGGTGCTGCGGCTGGTGGACCCCACGACGGGGGGCATCTATCTGGACGGGCGCGACATCCGAGAGCTGGAGCTGGGCTCCTATCGCCGTCTTTTCGGCGTGGTGGGGCAGGACACCTGGCTCTTCCAGCTCAGCGTGGCCGAGAACGTCTGCTACCCGGAGGCCTGCCCCGACCCGGCCGTGGTGGCACGGGCCCTTGCCCTGGCCAATGCCGAGGGTTTCGTGCGGGAGATGGGCGGTCTCGACGCCCTGGTCCAGGAAGGCGGCAGCAACCTGTCCGGCGGACAGCGGCAGCGCCTGGCCATCGCCCGCGCCGTGTCGCGCCGGCCGGAGGTGCTCGTCTTCGACGAGGCGACCAGCGCCCTGGACTCGGAGAGCGAGCAGCTGGTGCAGTCGGCCCTCGAACGCTCCATCAGCAACCGCACGGCCCTGGTCATCGCCCACCGTCTCTCGACCATCATCCGGGCCGACCGCATCGTCTGCCTGAAGGACGGTCGCATCGAAGGCATCGGGCGGCACGAGGAGCTGCTGCGGACCAGCGAGGAATACCGCAAGCTCTACGAACTCCAGTTCAGCGCGCAGGAGGAGTCGTGATTGTCCAGGCCCCTGTCTCCGTCGGCGAACTGCTTGACAAGATGTCCATCCTGCGCATCAAGCTGCGCGAGTTCGGCGACGAGGTCAAACGGCGCAATGTGCGGCGGGAGCTGGACGAACTGGAAAAGGTGGCCGCCACGGCCGGCCTGCGGCATCCGGAGCTGGAGGGTGGGCTGGACGAGGTCAACGGCGAGCTGTGGCGGATCGAGGACGAGCTGCGCGTGCTGGAGGGCCGCCGGGATTTCGGGCCGCGCTTCGTGGAGCTGGCCCGCGCCGTCTATGTCACCAATGACCGGCGGGCCGCCCTCAAGCGCCGCTTGAACGAGCACTTCGGCTCCACGCTGGTGGAGGAGAAGCAGTACGTGGACTATTCCCGAAGCGGGGAGGACGGCGACGCGTGATCCGCGTGTTGGTCATCCAACTGCGACGCCTGGGCGACATCCTGATGACGACCCCGCTGCTGAGACACCTGCGGCGCGCCCTGCCCCAGGCCCGGATCGAGCTGCTCTGCGAGGAGAACGGACGGCCGCTGCTCGAACACAATCCCCACCTCGACGGGATCCTCACCCTGCCGCCCGCCGCCGGTCTGGTTGATCTGCTGGACACGGCCCGGCTGCTGCGCCAATGCCGCTATGACTGGGTGATCGACAGTCAGGCGCTGCCCAAGACGGCCTTCCTGTCGGTGGCGACGGGGGCGCCGGTGCGGCTGGGTTTCGGTGGCCGCTGGTGGAGGGTGCCCGCCTACACCGTGCGCTACACAAGGCGCCGGGCGGATTACAGCGCTCTGGACAAGCTCCGGCTGCTGGCCCGCCTCCTGGACGCCGCGCACGCGCCGGATGAGCGGGATCTGGATCTGGATTTCCCCGTGGGCCCGGAGGATCGCCGCGCCGCCGAGCTATTTTGCCGCCTCTGGTTCCCCTGCGCGCCCTCCCTTCCGCCGGCCCGCCCGGGGGGGCCGGCCCGCTGGCCGGTGGCGGCCCTCTTCGGTGTCAGCCGCCAGCCCTACAAGGTGTGGCCGGCGGAGCATCTGGCCGAGATCGGCCGGCGCCTGGAGCGTCGCGGCCTGCGTCCCTTCCTGGTCCATGGTCCAGGCGAGGAGGAGGCGGCGCGGGAGCTGGCCCGGCGGCTGGGCCCCGCGGCCATCCACGACTACCCCCTCCCGGGCTTCGCCGCGCTGAAGGAGATCCTGGCCCGCTGCGCCCTCTTCGTCGGCAACGACGGCGGCCCCAAGCACCTGGCGGCCCTTTCCGGCATCCCCTCGGTGGCGGTCTTCGGCCAGGTGCACCCGGAGTCCTGGACCCGACCCCATGACCCCACCCAGCGCTGGGTGGCCACCGCCTCGACCAGCCGCACCCTTCCCACCCTTGGCCCCTGCGAGGAGGTGGAGCGCCTGGATCTTGTGCCGGTGGGCGCCGTCTGGCGGGTCGTGGAGCGGTTGCTGAGCGATTGCGCACCCCTCTTCCAGAGCGAGCGGGGAAGGGGCCGGTGAGGCTGCTCTACGTCAACAGCACCCGGCGCTGGGGCGGAGTCAAGAGCTGGAGCCTGCGCAGCGCCCGTCAGTTGGCCGCCCGCGGCCACGAGGTGGTGGTCGCCGGCCGGCGCGGCGACCCCTTCCTGGACGCCTGCCGCGAGGCCGACCTGGAGGTCTGGCCGCTTTCCTTCGGCCCGTCCTGGTCGCCCCGCCTCATCCTGCGCTTCGTCCGTCTCATCCGGCGGCGCTCCATCCAACTGACCGTCTGCAACACGGGACGTGACCTGTCCACGGCCGGCGCCGCCTCCCGCCTGTGCGGCGTTCCCGTGGTGCACCGGGTCGGGTCGGGCACGGACTTCCGCGACACGCTGGCCCGCCGCTGGACGCACCAGGCCATCGTCAGCCGAGTCCTGGCGCCCGCCGCCACCATGGCCAGGGAGCTGACGGAGCGCTTCGCCTGGATCCAGCCCGGCCAGGTCTGCGTCTCGTGGAACGCGGTCGAGAGCCCTCTGCGGAACAGACTCCCCGGTCAACCAGGCCGCCTGGTCTGCCTGGGGAGGCTGGCCACCGGCAAGGGCCTGGAAAGCCTGCTGAGCGCCGTGGCCATCCTGCACGGGCAAGGGCAGGAGCTCCAGCTGGACCTCGTGGGCGAAGGACCCATCGAGGCGGAGCTGCGCCGGCGGGCGATTGAGCTGGGAATAGGGGACCGCGTGCGCTTCACCGGCTTCATCCGTCCGGTGTCCCATGTCCTGGCCCTGGCCTCCATTGGAATCCTTGCCTCGCGCAGCGAGGGCTTTCCCAACGTCCTGCTCGATTACTGGTCCGCCGGCCTGGCGGTGGTCTCCAGTGATCTGCCGGGCGTGCGCGAGGCGATGGGTGAAAGCGGCGCGGCCCGGCTTGTTCCCGTGGATGACGTCGAGGCCCTGGCCCGGGTCCTGGGCCACCTGCTGCGTGATGATGGCGAGCGCAAAGGCCTGTCGGCCGCCGGCCTGGACCAGGTGCGCCTTCATTTCAACGTGGAGCGGGAGGTCGGGCGTCTGGAGCGGATTTTCGCCGCGCTGATCAGCCCTCCGTCCCAACCGATGGAATGAGGCGGACGGAGCGTTGCCGCCCCGTCCGCCGGCAGGATCAGTCGCTGGGCCGGAAGAAATCGAACATGTCCTTCAGCGCCCCGGCCGCCGAGGCGATGGCGATGATGCGCCAGTTGTACGTCCGCTGCAGGGCGGTCAGGTCGGCGTAGACTCCCCAGGCGCAGTTCTCACCGGTCTCCAGGGCGAAATCGTGCCACCAAGCCACCGTGGCCGCCATGCAGGTGGCCGCCCAATACTCGCGCAGCTCGGCATCCTCCTTGGAAGCCGCGTAGTTCTGCCAGTCCGCCACCTCCCGGGGCGAGATGCCGTTCCCCAGATCCATCAGCAGTTGCTCAAGCACTAGGTCATCGGCGAAGGGCCCAGGCCGGGGCCGCTCGTGCCAGTCCGCCAACACATCCTCGTGTTTGGGCAGGAGATCGGAATCGAAGCTGCCATCAATCAGTTCGCTGAAGAGAATCTCCGCCTGGACGCGGCTGCGCTTGTCCAGCAAGCCGGTCAAGCCCAGCCCTTCGGCCTCCCTTTCCATGGCATCCACCATTTCCCTCGGGTTGAGGGGCGCCGTGCGCCAAGCGGTCATGCAGGCGTTGTGCCACTGGGCGAAGGCGGGAACTTGGCTGCGGCGCAGATCGAAGTCCGGACCGCCCCAGGCCAGGCAGGGATCCAGGGGCCTGCAGGGGAAGGGACGACACCAGTCACGGCAGAAGATGGGGAAGATCACGCAGAAGAGGCTGCGATCCACCGCCTCGTCCGACCCGAAGCCGATGGGGTCGGCCTGGTTCGCACCAAACTGGGCTGATCCATCCTGGGCCAGGGAAAGGCGCGCATCGCTGCTCAGGGGGTCCTTCTGGCAACCTGTAGACAGAAAAAGAATAAGACTGCAGAGGAAGATCATGCCAATGGGCATGACACGGTGATCATTCGGACGGGACTGCATGGGGAAACCTCCGGGTTGGACAGCCGGATCCCTTCCGCGGAAGCGGTCCGGCTGCTTGTCACTGGACAGGTAAGTGCCGCAGGGCGGCATGTCGGAGGTTGGTGAGGCGGAAGCAACGACCCCGATTCCATCGAAGTCAGGGCGTTTTATACCTTCGGATCGTGGCGAGGTTCCATCGGATCGCAAATTTGTGAGGCCCCGCAGTGGTTCAGAATATCAGTGGTATCCGGCATTCCGCTCGATCGGCCCATCGACTGCTGTTGGCCGGATTGTGCCTCGGCCTCCTCTTCTCCTGCGGCACGCGCGAGACCCAGATCATCCTATTGCACACCAATGATATACATGCCTGGTTCGCCCCACGCTCCTTGGTGCAGGCGGACGGCGCCGTGGTGGAGCTGGGCGGGGCGCCGGTCCTGGCCGGCTTGGTGCGGAAATATCGTCAAGAGAATGATGGGCGCACGATCTATCTGGATGGTGGCGACGTCTTCACCGGCACACCCATCTCCAGCCTGACGCAGGGTTTGGCCTGCATCGAAGTCTTGAACCTGCTGGCCCCCGATGCCATGGTCCTGGGAAACCATGAGTTCGATCACGGCATGGAGGCCCAGCGCCTGGCGCTGGATCGCGCCTCCTTCCCTGTATTGCAGGCCAACGTCATGATGGTGGGACGGCTTCAGCCCTACCTGCCGGCTGACTTGATCATCAACCGCAACGGCTTGCAGGTGGCGATCCTGGGACTCAACTCGGATCATCTCCACCAGCTCTGCCAACCGCGACATGTGGTGGGCGTCAAGGTGGATTCCTCCCACGCCGTGGCGCGTCGCTGGTTGAGCAAGATGGCGGCTGTCGACCTGCGGATCTGCTTGTCACACCGCGGTTTCGAAGAGGACAGCCTGCTGGCCCTGGCCGTGCCCGGCTTTGATCTCATCGTGGGCGCCCACAGCCACACCGTGTTGGAGAAACCGGTCCGGGTGGGCGACAGCTGGATCGTCCAGGCGGGCGATCAGGGCCGCTTCCTGGGCGTGGACACCCTTGATGTGGTCAAGGGCAAAGGGATCGTGCGCATCCGCGGCGGTTTGCTTTCCGTGCTGGCCGGCACCGCCGAGCCGGCCTCGGATGTGGCTGAGCTGGTGGCCGCCCAGGAGCGTGAGGTCAATGCCCAGTTGGGCGAAGTGGTGGCCGATCTGGACGGAGCCTGGCGGCGCAACAGCCGCGGCGAGTCGAACCTGGGGAACTGGCTTTGCGCCGCCATCCGGCAGGGGACCAAGGCCGACATCGGGCTGTGGAACAGTGGCGGCATCCGCAAGGATCTGCCGGCCGGCCCCGTCTCCCGGCGCGACCTCTGGGAGATCGCGCCCTTTGGCAACGAGATCCTCGTCGTCCCCCTGAGCGGAGAGCGGATCCGGAGCATCTTCCTTGATCAAGTCGAACGGGGCGGCCAGCATCTCCACTTCGACGGCCTGCGAGTCTCCGCTGATGGGCAGGGGCGCCCGGATGGCTTCCTGGCGGGCGGCCGCCCCCTGGAGGACCAGCGCCGCTACCGGGTGGCGCTGAGCGACTACGTGTGGGACCAGCTGCGCCAACCGGCCGACTCCCTCCTCGCCGTCACGCGCACGGGTCAGCTGGACCGCGACCTGCTGACGGCCCGGGCCCGGAACGAGCGGGTGATCACGCCCGTGTTGGATGGCCGCTGGGGACCCGGCGAGGCCCGTGCCCAGCGCTGATGACAGGCCGGTCCGGATCAACCTGGCGCCCGGACCATCCCAGCTGCTGCCGCTGGTCCCGGCGGCGGCGGCCCGCTTCCTCTCATCCGGCCTGGCCGGGCTGAACCACCGCTCCCCCGAGTTCACGGGCCTGATGAGGGAGCTGGACGCCCGATTGCGTCGCTGCCTGGCCTTGCCCGACGAATTCCGGCTCTACTATGTCTCGTCCGCCACCTATGCCATGGAACTGGTCCTGCGCAACCTGGTGCGCCGCCGCTGCGCCGCCCTGGTCGCCGGAGCCTTCGGCGAGCGTTTCGCCCAGGTGGCGGCCCTGATCGGGCGTGAGGCGGCCCTGACACGGCTGGAAACAGGCAGCAGCCTGGAGGGATGGCGGGCGGCCGGACCCGGGCGCCGGGTGGACCACCTGTTTGGGAGCACGGCCTGGCGCGAGGCGGAAGCCTGGCTGCTCTGCCACAACGAGACGGCGGCCGGCACCGCCCTTCCGCTGGATCTGCTGCCCGCGGCCGACTCCCTGCGCCTGGTGGACTGCGTCTCAAGCGCGGGGGCCCAGCGGCTTCCCTGGGCCAAGGCCGACCTTTGGTTCTTCAGCGTGCAGAAGGCCTTCGGCTGTCCGCCCGGCCTGGCCGTCATCGCCGCGGGTCCGCGGGCCCTGGAGCGCGCCCGGGAGCTGGAGGCGGAGGGCCGGGACACGGGCGCCTGGTTCTCCTTCTCACGCCTGGAGGACAACGCCCGCCGCCACCAGACGCCCTGCACGCCCAACTCGCTGGGTCTGGCCCTCCTCTCCGCGGCGGCCGAGCGGTTGGCGGAGGAGGGGGCGGCGCCGGTGGAGGAGCGCTGCCGCGCCATGCGCGACCGGTGCGTGGCCTGGCTGGATCGTCATCCCGTCCTCCGCCCGGCCGTGCCCCATCCCGTCGACCGCTCCCTGACCGTGACGGCCGTGGCCCGGCGTGACGGCGGGTCCCTGGCCGGCCTGGAACAGGCCCTGCGGCGCGAGGGGATCGTGGTGGGCGGCGGCTATGGCGACTGGCGCGGCACCAGCCTGCGCCTGGCCCATTTCCCCGCCCATGCCATGGCGGACCTGGAGGAGACCCTCGCGACGATGGACCGCTTGCTTGATGGAGGCATGGCATGACACCCCTGACGAGAGAGGCGGCCCGGGCCGCCCTTGGCCTGGCGCGTCGCAGCATCGAGCAGGCGCTGGAGGGCCGCATGGTCGCCGATCAGCCCGTCCCCGGACTGGAGCAGCGGGCCGGGGCCTTTGTCAGCCTGCACAAGGCGGGCCACCTGCGCGGCTGCATCGGACAGCTGGAGGCGGACCAGCCCTTGTGGCGCCTGCTGCCGTCGTTGGCCCGCTCCGCCGCCTGCGAGGATCCCCGCTTCCCCGCCCTCAAGCCAGCGGAGTGGCCCCAGTGCGCCGTCGAGATCAGCCTCCTGGGCCCGGCCCGCGCGGTGGCCGGGCCGGACGAGATCCAGGTCGGGCGGCACGGGATCGTGCTCGAGCAGGGGGGCCGGCGGGCCGTCTACCTGCCGCAGGTGGCCACCGGGCAGGGCTGGACCCGCGAGGAGACCCTGGCCCATCTCTCCGTCAAGGCCGGCCTGCCGCCCGACGCCTGGCGCGGGGAGGGCTGCCGTTTGCTTGTCTTCGAGGCCCAGGTGTTGCGCGAGGACGAGCAGGCCTGAGCCGCCGCCGATCCGCGGGAGCCGGGCTTTGCTACCTTGGCCGCCGGATTCGCTGTGACACAGGCTGCCCAAGCGGGAGACAACCCATGGCCCGGCCTTCCGACGAGATGCTGCTGCAACAGGCCTGGGTGGCCCGCGAGCAGGCCTGCTGCCCCTACAGCGGGTTCGCCGTGGGAGCGGCGCTGGAGTGCGCGGACGGCGCCGTCTACACGGGCTGCAACGTGGAGTCCAGCTCCTACGGCTTGACCTGCTGCGCGGAGCGGATCGCCCTCTTCACGGCGCTGGCGGCCGGGGCGCGCTCTTTCCGCCGCATCGCCATCGTGGCGGAGGCGCCCCGCGTCTGTCCGCCCTGCGGGGCCTGCCGCCAGGTGCTGGCCGACTACGCCCCCGGCCTGCTTGTGCTCATGGCCAACCGCACGGATCACCTCACGCTGGGGCTGGACGAACTCTACCCCCACAGCTTCGACCAGCACTTCCTGGCCCAGCCATGAAGCGTCGTCCCATCCTCATCGGCATCGCCGGAGGCACGGGCTCCGGCAAGACGCTGGTCGCCCGCACCCTGGTGGAGCGGATCGGCAGCGAGCGCGTCGCCATCCTGGAGCAGGACAGCTACTACAACGACAACTGGGACCTGCCGCTCGAGGAGCGGACCCGCATCAATTACGACCATCCCGACGCCTTCGACCACGCCCTCCTGGGGGACCACGTGCGCCGGCTGCTGCGTGGCGAGGGGATCGACATGCCCGTCTACGACTACGCCCAGCACGCCCGCAGCCGGGACCGGGTCGTCCACATGGAGAACCATCTCTGCGTGATCCTCGAGGGCATCCTCGTCCTCCATGATCCGCTCCTGCGCCGCAAGATGGACATCCGCGTCTTCGTGGACGCCGACGCCGACGTGCGCTTCATCCGCCGCCTGCGCCGCGACGTGAAGGAGCGCGGCCGCTCCCTGGACGGTGTCATCGAGCAGTACGAGACGGTGGTGGCGCCCATGCACCTGCAGTTTGTGGAGCCCACCAAGCGCTTCGCCGACATCATCATCCCCCAGGGGGGGCAGAACCTGGTGGCGATCGATCTGCTGCAGACGAAGATCGCCAGCCTGCTGCGCGAGTGAGGCCGCCATGCAGTTCATGAGACCGGGCTGCGGTTGGATCGAGGTCATCTGCGGCAGCATGTACAGCGGCAAGACGGAGGAGTTGATCCGCCGCCTGCGGCTGGCCCGCATCGCCCGCAAGGGCGTGCAGATCTTCAAGCCGGCGCTGGACACGCGCTACAGCCGGATCGACATCGTCAGCCACAACGAGCAGAGCCTCGCCAGCCTGGCGGTGGCGCGCGCCCGCCAGATCAGCGAGCTGGCCGGCAACGCCGAGGTGGTGGGGGTGGACGAGGCCCAGTTCTTCGACGCCGAGCTGGTCCCCGTCTGCGAGGAACTGGCCCGCGCCGGACGGCGCGTGGTGGTGGCCGGGCTGGACAAGGACTGGCGGGGCGAGCCCTTCGGCCCCATGCCGCGGCTGATGGCCGTGGCCGAGTTCGTCACCAAGCAGCACGCCATCTGCGTCGTGTGCGGCAACCCGGCCAACTTCTCCCAGCGCAAGACCCTGAGCCGGGAGCAGGTGCTGCTGGGCGCCGCCGACCTCTACGAGGCGCGCTGCCGGCAGTGTTTCCAGGTTCCTGACGAGGAGCAGCTGCGCCTTTTCGACCTGGAGCCGGAGCAGGAGAAGGACCGCCAGCGGGAGGCCTGATCGTGGAACGTCTGATGAGCCTGGTCGGCATGGTGGCGCTGCTCGGCATCGCCTGGCTGATGTCCAGCCGGCGACGCGCCGTGCGCCTCAAGCCGGTCCTCAGCGGCATGGCCCTGCAGCTGGTCCTGGGCGGCCTGCTCCTCTGGTGGGAGCCCGGACGCGCCGCCTTCCGCTGGTTCTCCGACGGCGTCGCCTCCTTCCTTGCCCTTTCGGACAAGGGGGCCGCCTTCCTCTTCGGCAACCTGGCCGATCCCCGCCATTTCTTCCCGGAGGGCGGCTTCTGGCCGGGCTTCGGCTTCCAGTTCGCCTTCAAGGTGCTGCCAACCATCATCTTCTTCTCCGCTTTCATGTCCATCCTCTACCACCTGGGCGTGATGCAGATCGTGATCAAGGGCCTGGCCCGCGTCATGCAGCGCGTGATGGGGACGAGCGGATCGGAGACGCTGAGCTGCACGGCCAACATCTTTGTCGGGCAGACGGAGGCGCCGCTGCTGATCAAGCCCTTCCTCGCCGGGATGACGCGCTCGGAGCTGCTCACCGTGATGGTGGGCGGCTTCGCCACCATCGCCGGCGGCGTGCTGGCGGGCTACATCGCCATGGGCGTGAACGCCGGACATCTGGTGGTGGCCTCCGTCCTCAGCGCCCCCGCCGCCCTGGTCGTGGGCAAGATCCTCGAGCCCGAGACGGAGCTGTCGCAGACGATGGGCAAGGCCGAACTGCCCCGCATCGACACCGGGGACAATGTGGTGGACGCCGCGGCGCGCGGCACCACGGACGGACTCAAGCTGGCCGCCAACGTGGCCGCCATGCTCATCGCCTTCATCTCGCTCATCGCGCTGGCGGACTGGATCCTGGGCGCGCTGGACGGTTGGATCGACGGCCGCCTCCTGGGCGGGGCGGCGCTGCCCTCGGGCGAGTACGCCGGCTTCCTGCCCGGCAGCCTGCGCACCTTCTTTGGCACCCTGCTCGCCCCCCTCGCTTTTCTCATGGGCGTGCCCTGGCAGGACGCCGCCCAAGTGGGCAACCTGCTGGGCATCAAGCTCTCGGTCAACGAGTTCGTCGGCTTCGCCGCCCTGGCCGAGCTGATCCATGACGGGGTGATCGGTCCGCGGGCCGAGGTGATCGCCACCTACGCCATGTGCGGCTTCGCCAACTTCAGCTCCATCGGGATCCAGATCGGCGGCATCAGCGCCCTGGCTCCCGAGCGGCGCGGGGACCTGGCGCGGCTGGGCCTGCGCGCCATGTTCGGGGGGGCCATCGCCAGCTGGCTGACCGCCTGCGTGGCCGGCCTGATGCTGGGATGAGGGGAAAGGACGCCCGGCCATGAACGAGGAGATCCGCCGCGCTGCCGCCTTCGTGCGGGAGAACCTGGGCGAGCTGCCACCCCGCGCCGTGGTGCTGGGCAGCGGCCTGGGCGTCCTGGTGGACCATCTGGAGGACGTGCGGGAGCTGGAGACGGCCGCCATCCCCCATTTCCCGCCCTCGACCGTGCCGGGGCACGCCGGCCGCCTGGCCGCCGGACGCCTGGAAGGCACGCCCGTGCTGGCCTTGAAGGGCCGGGTCCACGCCTACGAGGGCTACCGCCAGGATCAAGTCGTCTTCCCCGTGCGCCTGCTGGCGGAGCTGGGCGTGCGGCGCCTGATCACCACCAACGCCGTGGGCGGCATCGACCGCCGCCTCGCGCCCGGCGACCTTGTCCTGCTCGAGGACCAGATCAACCTCATGTTCCGCAACCCCTTGCGTGGCGTCAACGACCTGGCGGCCGGACCCCGCTTTCCCGACATGAGCGCCCCCTACGACCGCGAGCTGTTGGCCACGGCCCGGGAGACGGCGCGCGAGCTGGGCATCTCCCTCCCCACGGGCGTGATGGCCGGCTTGCTGGGGCCCAGTTACGAGACTCCCGCCGAGATCCGGATGCTGGCCCGCCTGGGCGCCGACGTGGTGGGCATGAGCACGATTCCGGAGACCATCGCCGCCCGCCACCTGGGCCTGGCGGTGATCGCCATCAGCTGTGTGACCAATTTCGCGGCGGGCCTGGGGCAGCGTCCCCTCGACCACGCCGAGGTCACCGAGGTGGCCGAGCTGGCCCGCGGACGCTTCTCCCGCCTGCTCGCCGCCCTGCTGGCCAGGATCTGACCATGCGCCAATGGTGGTGGGTCCTGCTGGCGCTCGCTCTCCAGGCCCGCTCCCAGGGCGTCGGCGAGGTGGCGGCGCGGCCGGGTGATTGGGCGGAGTGGCGGGTGCGCCACGTGCGCTGCCTGGGCCTGCAACACACCGACAGCACCGTCATCCTGCGGGAGCTGGAGTTGAAAGCCGGCTTCGGCTACAGCGACGAGCTGCTGGCCGACGATGCCCGCGCCGTCAAGAACACCAACCTCTTCGCCCGCCTGGTCGTCTCGGTCAATCCGGACAGCGCGGAGGAGGCGGTGGACATCGTGTTCGCCGTCAACGAGCGGCCCCGCTGGCTGGCCTACCCCATCCTCTCGCCCACGGACGGCCTGGGCTGGACCTGGGGCGGCGGCCTGATGAACCGCAACCTGGGCGGCATGGGACGGCGCCTGGACCTGGCGGTCGAGGCGGGCCGGCGCTTCTCCTACAGCGTCTACCTCCAGGACCCCTGGTTCATGGGCCGCCGGCCGGCGGTCTCGCTCTACCACAACCGGAGACAGGCCCGGTCGGCGGCGGGCGACTACGACTGGGTCGGCAGCGAGCTGAGGGTGGGCTGGCAGCAGCGTCTGGACCGCCACACCCGGCTGGGCCTCCATCCTTTCCGGCAGGAGGTCGTGGTGCACGACCGCCGCGCGGGGAGGGAGCAGGTCACGGTCAATCCGCGGGGCGTCGACGCCTATGGCGGCCTCAGTCTCAGCCTGGACCGCAACACGACGGATTTCCACGTCAGCCCCGGCCGTGGCGGACATGCCTGGGCCATGGCCACGGGCCTCGGCCTGGGAGGGGACAATCAGCCACAGGGCCAGCTGGTCCAGGTCTCGGCCAGCCGCTTCGCGCCCCTGGGACCTCGCCTCACGGTGGGCCTCAACCTGAGCGCCGGCCTGGCGCAGGGACGCCTCGCCGAGTACATGAAGCACTATCTTGGCGGGCGCGGCCGGGTGCGCAGCGGCGCCGGCGGCCAGTGGCCGGGCTGGAGCCTGTGCCACGGCAGCTTCGAACTGCGCGCCCCGCTGCTGCCCAGGCAGGTCTACTTCCAGCACATCGACTTCGGGCTGGGTTGGGTGGCCTTCCTGGACGGCGGCCTGGTCTGGGAGGAGCAATTCCACGGCCGCCGGCTGGCCGCGGGCGGCGCCGGCCTGGGACTGCGCCTCTTCGCCCCCTTCGTCGAGGTCGGGCGCATCGACGCGGGTTGGTCGCCCACGCACGGCTTCAACGTCCACATCGCGCAAGGACATGCCTTTTGAACACTGCCCGGCATCTCAGGCGATCCTGGCTCTTGCCACTGCTTGTTCTCTGGTTGCTGGCGAGCGGCCCGGGCGGGGCGCCCGCCGCCGACCCACCCGCCGCGGCGCCGGGCAAGGCCATCGCCGCCAAGGGGGACAGCGCGACCCCCGCCGGGCCGGAGTTCATTCCCCTGGCGCGCCGCCCCCTCCCCACCGGCCTCTTCGTCTCGGCCCTTGTGGCGGCGCCGGGCCGCCTGTGGGCCGTGGGGGATTCCGGACTGATCGCCTGGAGCGCGGACGACTCCCTCTTTCGCCGCCTGGAGGCCCCCGACGCCCTCCCCCTGCACTGTGCCGCCCTGGTCGAGGGGCGTCTGGCCTGCGCCGGGGACAGCGGCCGCGTCTACCTGGTCGCCGAGGGCCGCGCCCGCCGGGCCGCCCTGCCCGACCGGCGCACGGTGCGCGACCTCTCCTTCCTGGGCGCCACCGGCCTCCTGGGCGGCGACGCCGGACTGCTGGCCCGCAGCATGGACGGCGGCCGCAGCTGGGACACCCTGGCCGCGCCCCTGCCCATGCGCTTCAACAGAGTCATCGTGCACGGGCAGGGC
>JAUXWS010000012.1 GCA_030685015.1 bacterium | reverse complement strand
GGACGCGCATGCTGGCCCTGCGCCATCTGCGCGAGGCCCTGGAGGACGACGCCCGCGTGGAGGACGCCAGCATCAACATCCAGCAGATCGGGTTCACGCCCGAGGAGAAGGTCTTCCGCATCCGCTTCGCCCTGACGGGGGAGGCCCGGCTGCAGGAGCTGGTCTGGGGCCTGGGCCTGACCGGGCCCTTCACGATCCGGCAAGGGGAGGTGGTGACATGATCCGCTCCTTCGACGAGATCCTGTCCGACCTCCTGCAGGCGGTCCTGGCCAAGACTCCCTTCACCAATGTGAACGTGGGCGGGGGCCTGCGCGGCATCCTGGAATCCCTGGCGGCCGGTCTGGCCGGCTTGTACGAGCTGGTCCGCACCGTGTCCGGGGCCCTGTTCATCCAGACGGCCCGGGGCACCTGGCTGGATCTGAAGGCCCGCGAGGTGGGTGTCCGGCGGCTGGTCGCCAAGCCCGCGCGCCTGCGCTTGACCTTCAGCCGCGGCACGCCGGCCGCACTGGACACGCTCATCCCGGCGGGGACCATCTTGCGCAGCCGGCGGGACCTGAACGGCGTCAGCGTGCGCTACCTGACGGACACGGACGTCACGCTGACCACGGGCCAAACGGCTGTGGTGGCCACGGCCACGGCGGAGCAAGCCGGTATCGTGGGAAACGTGGGGCCGGGCACAGTGACCTTCATCGTCACGCCCATCTCCGGCATCGAGGCCGTCACCAACGTGGACGTGGGGACGGCCTCGCATCTGATCGAGGAGGGAGCGGACGCCGAGAGCGACCGCGCCTTCCGCGAAAGGGCCATCGGCAAGTGGGACACCCTGGGCGTGGGCGGCACGCGCGGCGCCTACCGGACCTGGGCCTTGAGCGTCCCGGGCGTGAAGGCCGTCATGGTCCTGGACGACGCGCCCTACGGACCCGGCACGGTGGGCGTGGTGGTGCTGGGCACGGACGGCGCGCCCACGCCGCAGCTGCTGGCGGACGTGGCCGCCTATATCCGCCCTCGCCAGCCCCTGACCGCCCAGCTGGTGGTCTCGGGCGCCACCATCACGCCAATCAGCCTGGCCCTCACCGTCTGGCGCTACGCCACGGCGGACGAGGCCACGCTGGACGAGGACGTGCGCCGGGCCCTGCAGGAGTACTCGGATGGCCTGCAGCTGGGCGAGGGCCTCGTCCGGGCCCGCTTGGTGGCGGCGGTCATGGCCGTGGACGGCGTCTACAACGTGGTGGTGGACGCGCCCGCGGCGGACGTGCCGGCCACCCCGCGCGAGTACCTGGACGTGGACGCCGCCCAGGCCGCGCTGACGCACCGGGTGAAGGGCCGGTCCTACCAGGACCGCCATCCCGTCCCGGCCGGCGAGCCCGTCACGATCATCGAGCCCATCGACAAGAGCGAGTGGAGCCTCTGATGGACAGTCGCCTTGGGCCCTTCCTGCTCTCCTGGCTGCCCAGCGCCCGCCGGCGCAAGGATGCCAGCGTCCTGTCGCGCCTGCTGGACGCGCTGGGGGAGTCCTATGACGCGGCCAAGGACGCCATCTATCGCCTGCGCCGGCGCGGCTTCATCTGGCAGCTGGGGGATGGGTCGGACGCCTACTACGCCGATCCCCAGCGCGGCCTGGACCTGAACCGCCACGCCCTGGACCGCGGCACCCGGCGGCTTCAAGGCGAGACGGACGAGGCGCTCTGGCAGCGCCTGGCCATCCAGCCGGCCGTCCGCCAGCACGCTGGCAGCGCCATGGGCATGCGCTACCTGGTGGAGGACGTGCTGGGACACACGCTGCACGCCCTGACGGTTTACGCGGACGATCCCGAGGCCCGCATCGTGCGAAGCGAGGTGGACCAGGCCGCGCAGGTGGAGGTGGAGCGCAGTCACCTCTTCAGTGTGGCGGACCAGGCGAACCCGGATATGGTGGGCCTGCGCCAGACGCGCCTCTACAGCCAGGCCGACCTGGACATCCGGTTCACCTTCTGGCTGTCCATCCTGCCGGCCAGCCCCCTGGACGCCGAGGAGCGGACGCGCGTGACCGAGCTGGTGATGGCCGAGAAACCCGCGCACACAGCCTGCGTGCTGACCTTCGTGGAGGCTTAGGGCCCATGGACAAGTACCTGTTCTTCTCGGGCGACAAGCCCACCCTGGAGGACGAGACCTTCAGCCGGGACGCAATCCTCCAGACCATCCTGGACCGGACGGGCGACCTCTTCACGGACGGCGTGGTGCACGGCTTTGCGGTCAGCCAGGATGGCAGCGACCTGGTGCTGGCGCCCGGCGTGGCCTACACGGGCGGCGAGCGCATCGTCAGCCTGGCGGCCGTGAGGCAGCCGTGGCCCGGCACGACCACCTATGTCTTTGCCGGGTACACGTTGATCCAGACGGCCCCCAAGACCCACTTCGTGACGGGGCAAACCCACCAAACCCGCCAGGTCCACGGTTTCGCCCTGCGCCTGTCACCCCTTGCAATCAAGGGTTTTGAAGAGATCGTGGTGGCCCGGGTCCAAGCGGATGGGAACGTGGAGGACCTGCGCACCTTCGCCCAGGTCGTCAGCGATCCGCGCCTCCACCAGCCGAACACGGACACGCACACCCCGGCGGAGGAGTTCCGCGTGGGCTACCAGGATGCCCAGAACCCGGGCAGCCCGGTGCTGACCGTGGCGCGCGCCCTGGAGCAGCACCCGGAGCTTGGTCTGCTCTTCCGCCATGGCATCCTCAACCTGCAGGACGGGCACGGGGACCGGGTGGTGGAGACACGCAAGATCCCGTCCAAGCCGGGCACGCCCCTGCTCAGCGCCGACAACCTGGCCTTGCAGATCCTGGCCGAGGCGCCGGACCGCAGCGCGGCGCTGAAGAGCGCCCTGGACAGCTACTCGGCGGCCCGCATCAGCGTGGAGGCCCTGAGCGCTCATGTGAGCGAGCTGGGCGGCTACCGGGCCCTGATCAACGCCAAGCGCATGCTCGGCTACACGCTGGGCCAGATCCGGGGCATGGAGGCGGTGGGGGGCAGCCTGGACCTGGAGGTAGTGGCCGCCAAGCAGCAGGCCATCGTCTCGGGTGCGGCGGGCACCGCCCGGGAGCCGGGCACCTTGTCCATCGTGACGGGCTCGGCGACCGTCACGGGAGCCGGCACGGACCTCTCGTCCAGCCTGGAGGGACAGGCGATCCTGCTCCACGCGGACGGTCTGCTGAAGGAGGTGACTGTCCTGAGCGTCAACGTGGTCCAGCAGACCCTGACCCTGACCGAGGCCTCAAGCGTCACGGAGGACGCGGCCTGGTTCTACCTGGCCAAGCCGTTCTCGCTGGGCTTCGGCAGCGACGTGGCCACGGCCCAGGAGATGCTGGCCGCGGTGGATGCGACAAAGGCGGCCAGGAGCACCACGCGCACCGAGGTGCTGCAGACCAAGGCGGCCCATGCCAACACGGTCCTGGAGCTGTTCACGGACGATTCGGGCGGCGGCCAGGACGAGGCCTACGCCCTGCGCCTGTCCTGGGACAAGCCGGCGCTGGTGGACTTGGAGGAGATCCGCGGCTACCGCGTTCGCGTCTACGAGCTGAAGCACACGCGCACGCGCCTGCCTGCCGGCGTGGCCAAGGCCGTGCTGGAGAGCGTCCACGTGGATCTGATCCACCGCACCCATGAGTCCGCCACCATCCCGCGCCAGAAGCGCGAGGCGGTCCAGGCCAGCGACCTGGTGGGCACGGGCTCCACCACGAGCCTGGTGAAGGTGGCCGGC
>JAUXWS010000011.1 GCA_030685015.1 bacterium | reverse complement strand
CTGGCCTGGCGCACCCACCTGTCCCGCGGGCTGATGGACGCATCCGCCGCCACCGCCCAGACCTCCGAGGCCGCGGCGGCCGCCCTCAAGCTGGTGGCAGAAGCCATCCAAGGGACGGGAGAGCTGGGCTTCCTGGAGTCCAGTGTGCTGGCCGAACGCGTGGCGGATGGCGCCGGCCTGGACGCGCGGAACACCCTGGCGCCCAGCATCGCCCGGGTGGGCGTCATGCTCCACGAGATCGCCGCCGCCCGCGAGCTCCTGCACGTCATGGAGCCCAGCCGCCAGCGCGAGACCACGCTGCGGCAAGACGCCATCCAGCACCTCGACAACGCGTCCCAGGCCTACCTGGGCAAGCCCCTGACCAAGTGACACCCCAACACAGCCAAGAGGAGACCCCATGGCACGCGCGAAGAAGACCACCGTGGACAACGTGGTCCCGCTGAACCCCGAGATGTCCGCCACGACGGAGCAGGAGTCCGCGCAGACGGGCGGCGCGGAGAAGGAGTCCAAGCCGAAGGGCAAGGGCGGACCCACCACCTCCGACTGCACGGCCTACGATCGCCTGGTGCAGGAGCTGCAACAGCAGCAGGAGATGACCAGCTGCGTCTACTGGAGCCGCTTCTTCGGAGGCCTCCTGCGCGAGGCCGAGGAGGCGCGGACCGGCCTGGAGTCCGCCGAGAAGACGCGCGACCTGCTCAAGCTGCAGGTCACCATTGCCCTGGTGAAGAGCCAGCTCAAGAAGCTCAAGCAGCCGGTGGAAGACCTGAACGGCCTGCGCGGCCGCTGGCCCCTCTTCGCCCATGAGATGCCTTGGCGAGGCGACTTCGACGAGCTGACCGGTCGCGTGACCCTGGTCTGGACCGGCAAGGGCGAGGCCCCGCAGATCCCGCAGCCGACCCCGTGCGCGACCACGGCCGAAACGCAGACCGCGTCGCCGGCGGATTCCACCGCGGGCGCGGGTGGGCTGATACATGGCGGGTGGCTTCATCAGGAAAACGAAGGAGAGGGTGAGAACCTGGACTCGATCATCGACGACCCCGAAGAAGACGACCCCTTCGGGAACGCTTGACATGACCAGCCGCATCCTCATCGACCACCTGCGCGCCATGCACGGCTACACGGTCCTGGAGGCCGAGCGCGCCGTCCGCGACGTGCTGGACGTCCTGCGGTACCAGCTGGACGAGCTGGACGCGGACGAGTTCCTGTCGCTGCCCAACCTGGGCCGCTACACCTGCCGGGTGAAGGTCTGGCCGGATGGCAGCAATGGACTGGTCATCGACTGGAAGCCTTGCGCGCTGCTCGCCCAGGGCAAACGCGCGCGTACCCTCCCCGCCAATGACCCCCGGGTCGTCCTGGCCCGGGATAAGCGACGCCCCAAACGAGACTGGAGGGCCTTGTGAAACCCCAATCGCCTGCCCGGCGACGGAGCGACCTCACACCCCACGACAGCCTGCTCGTGGGGCAGGTCCAGCAGCAAGCCTGGGAGCAGCAGTCCCGCGCCTGCCCACGCCCTGCGACCAAGACCGGCAGGTCCGGCCCGACCTACGCGGAGATCCTGGCCGCCGTCATGGATGCCCTAAACGTCCCGCGCACCACGCCGCTGGACGAACTGCCGCACCTGGTGGCCCTGCGCTGTCGGACCGTCTCGAAGACCGAGCTGGACCGCTTGGTGCGGGGCGCCGTCAAGAGCGCCATCGACACCCATGGCCCCGTGGACTACAAGCACCTGACCAGCGCCGCCAAGCGCATCACCGGCCAGATCCATGCCTTTCTGCGCGCCCAGCACCAGGGGCAGGAAGACCCCGGGCAAGGCATGCCCAAGGCGCGAAGGCAGCGTCCCAGCCGCCCACAGCAGGTCGCTGGCCCGGCTTGCCGCGTCTGTGGCTGCACGGAGCACCACGCCTGCGCCGGCGGCTGCTACTGGGTTGAACCTGACCTCTGCAGCGCGTGCACGAAGGCCCACCATGCCTGAGCGCACCTGCCGCCACGAGGCCGCCCACTCCTTCATGGGACGGCCCTACACAGGCACCGTTGAAACCCTCATCGCCATCGACAAGGAGATGCGCGCGGCTGCCGAACGCCTCATGGCGGGCATGCCAACGACCCTGCGCGAGGACGTGAAGGCCCGGCGGGCCCGCGCCCGTGTGCGCCGCCGCGTTGACGCCGAGTGGCGCCAGGGGCCGACGGATGGGCTGGACCTGCTCGAATGGCTGCGCGAACGCAAATGGGGAGCGCCAGGCCGGGAGGCGAGGCAATGACAGCCATCGACCTCTTCGCTGGTGCCGGCGGATTCACCACTGGCGCAGAACTGGCGGGTGTCCATGTGCTCTGGGCAGGCAACCACTGGCCTGCCGCCGTAGCGATCCATGCAGCCAACCACCCAGGGGCGCAGCACCTCTGCCAGGATCTCCACCAGGCAGATTGGTCCCAGGTGCCGGCCCACGACATCCTCCTGGCCAGCCCGGCATGCCAAGGCCACAGCAGGGCACGCGGGAAGGACCGACCGCACCACGACGCGGCGCGGTCCACTGCCTGGGCCGTCATCTCCGCCGCGGAGTATCACCGACCGCCCATGGTGCTGGTGGAAAACGTGCCCGAGTTCGCCAACTGGGTCCTGTTCGGCGCCTGGCGCGCCGCCCTGGAGGCGTTGGGCTACGCAATGGCGCCCCACTTGGTAGATGCGGCCGACCACGGCGTGCCCCAGCATCGTCGCCGTTTGTTCATCCTGGCCACGCGCAGCCGCTCTCCTCTGAAGCTGAAGCTTGGCCGCCAGCCACACGTACCGGCCAAAGTCATCCTGGATCCGGAAGGCGGAAGCTGGAGCGTCGTCAACAAGCCAGGCCGCGCCGCGGCCACCCTTGCACGGATTGAGCGCGGGCGCCGTGAGTTGGGGCCTCGATTTCTCATGGGCTACTACGGAAGCTGGAAATCGGGCCGCAGCCTGGACTTACCCCTGGGCACCATCACCACTCTGGATCGTTGGGCCCTCGTGGACAACGACCACATGCGCATGCTGACCCCAGCCGAGCTGCGTGCCGGGATGGGTTTCCCCGCCTCCTACCAGCTGCCACCCCAGCGCCGGCTGGCCATCCATCTGCTTGGGAACGCGGTTGTCCCGCCAGTGGCCGCAGACATCCTACGCGCGATCCGGAGGGCGGCATGACCAACGCGGCCATCGACCCCTTCGGTCCACTGGATCCGGCCGGCAGCGAGACGCCGAAGACGCGGCGGCCCCGCAGCAAGCCGCGCATCCTCCTCATCAACCGCAGCAAGGTGCGCGAGCTGGCCGCCAAGGCGGGCTTCACCCAGGTGTCGGAGTACGCGTTCCAGGCACTGGCAAGCGAGCTGGAAGCGCACCTGCAGAATCGCCTGGATCTGATCCGCGCCACGGGTGAGAAGCGGCCACGCCTCACGCCCGTCCTGGCCCGCTACATGGTCCGCTCCACCAGCCAGGAGAAACGGCCATGACACGCAGCACAAGCCCCGGTGCCCAAGCCATGCGTACCCTGCGCGCCCTGCGACGTGTGGCCGCGGGCAAGCCGCCGGACACGCTGGCAGCGCGGATTGCCGAGGGCGCCTACCTGTACCGTGTCTCCAGCCGGCAGCCCGGGCACCGTGGCTCACGCGAGCGCTGGGAGGGCCGCGTGCAGGTGAACGGCCGGGTCCTGGTCATTGCCCGCAGCGCCACCAAGTACGGCGAGCGCGAGGCCTACCGCCTGGTCGCCCATCAGGTGGGTGAGTGGTTGCTAGAAGTCTATCCGCCCGAGCTGGTGGCCGCCAAAATGGCCCGCCTCCTGGACCAAGCCCCGGCGGACCTGCCATGACCCAGACGCTCTCCACTACCCCCGCCGCGGAGCAGGCGTTCGACTGCTGCCTCATCATCCGCTGGCAGGCCGACCATCCGGATCGCGTGCTGCCCGACCTCCCGCGCGTCCATGCCGAGCGCCTCCTGGAAGATCTGGTCTCCATCCTGCGGCCACACCTGCGACAGCTGGAGATCCTGGAGCAGCCCGCCCCGGGGAAGACCGGCGGCAGCATCCGCCTCTGGGATCCCTGCACCGAGCGCCAACTGGCGGACCGGCCACCCCACAGCTCCACGTGGAACTCGGCCCTGGCCATGGCCCTGTGCCGGTTCCACACACGCCCACCTGAAGGAGAGTGACCATGCGCGACCGCATGCCAACCCCTGGGCCTTGCGCCTGCGGCAACACCGACATCCGGCACCACATCCAGTCGACCATCAAAGGCGCGGAGCACGAGGCCACCGAGCTGCGCTGGTGCCCCAAGTGTGGGCACGCCACAGCGACCATCGGCCGCGCCGACGAAACCTACCGGCAGCTGCGCGAGCGCGCCGACGGGGAGTGGGCCGCCGCCAGCCCGCCGCAGCTGGACGCAATCAGCCCCCGTGCACGGCGCGTGCTCGCCGCCATCTGCCTCCTGGGGCCTAAGCACTCCACCACGCAGAACCTGGTCCTGGCCACGAGCCTTGCGCCCAGCCAGGTGCTTCCCGCCATGGACACGCTCAAGGAGAAGGGCATCATCGTCAGCACGCAGGACGCCACCTGGTGGCCCACGCATGACTGGCAGTCAGTCCTGGACCTGGCCATGTCCATGGCCGAGGTGTCCATCGCCCTGGACACGCTCCCGCTCCGCCCCCTATCCGCCATTCCACAACCTGAAGGAGCCACCGCATGATTGAACCCATCACGCCTGAGCTGGCGCGCGCCGCCGGCGCTGCCTGGCTCACGCGCGTGGCCGGCGCCCGCGCCGAAGCCATCGATCCCCGGGAGGTCGTCGTCGCGGATACCATCGTCCTCGACGACGACGAGCCAGGCATCCATATCGTCACGGGCGGAACGGGCTGGGCCCTGGTCGCCGGCGACCGCCAGGCCCGGCCCATCCTGGGCTGGGCACGCGCGGGCGAGTTCCCCCCACCCGTCACCACCAGGGAAGGGCTGCCCCCCGGCCTGATCCAGATGCTGGCGGACTGGGGCATCGAGATCCTCCAGATCCACCAGGCCCCCGGCGAGGGCCGCGCCGCCCTGGACAACCCCTTCCGCGCCATGTGGGACGAGCTCCTGGAACCGGGCGGCCGCGCGGCACTGGATGAGGTGGAGGAGTTGCCGGCCCTCCTGGCCGCGCGCTGGGGCCAAGGGGCCGGTTGGAACGCCCACTGCCCGGTGGATCCTGCCGGGCCCGCCGGCCGGGCCTACGCCGGCTGTGTGGCCACGGCCATGGCGCAGGTGCTGTTCCACCACCAGCACCCCTGGCGCGGGCAGGGTCACCCGTGGTACGAGCACCCGGTCTATGGCGGCATCGGGCTGGACATGCTGGCCGAGACGCCCGCCTGGAAGGACATGCGCCCCGTGGGCGCCACGGCCGCGGCGGCGCGCCTGCTCTACTTGGCGGGCGTGGGCGTGCGCATGAACTACGGGCCGCGCGGCTCAAGCGCCCAGAGCGCCATGGTGGCCACGGCCCTGCGCCTCTACCTGCGCTACCGGGACACGGCGCGCATGGTGTGGCGCAGCTCCACCCCGCCGGAGACGTGGGAAAACCTCATCGAGGACGAGATCCGCGCCGGGCGGCCCATCGTCCACCGGGGACAAGGGCCCAGCGGCGGGCATGCCTTCAACCTGGATGGCTGGCGGTCCGACGGCTACAAGCACCTCAACTTCGGCTGGAGCGGAACCTACAACGGCTGGTACACGCTGGATGCCATCACGCCGGGCTCGAAGAGTTTTACCGCCGTGCAGGGCATGGTCGTGGGGATCGAGCCCCGGGGCGAGGAGCTGCTGCATCCGCTGGATGGTGACGGCGACGTCACCCCCCATGCCGTCACGCTGCGCTGGCTGCCGCGCGAGGGCATGGCGCGCGTGAGCGTCCAGCTCTCGCTCACGGCCCAGTTCACGCAGATCGTCCTGCAGGCCCAGTTGCCGGGCACCTACACGGCTTACACGGCGAGCAATCTGGCGCCCGTGACCACCCACCACTGGCGCCTCATCTGGTTCGATCGAACCGGCCGCTCCTTTGTCACGCCGGCCAGCCAATTCACCACTGGGCAGCGGTCGGCCATCATCGGAACCGGACCCGGCGGTATCGGAGGACCCCGCCCATGACCCCCCTGACCCATACCGAGATGGGCGCGTTCACCAAATCCATGATCCCAGGGGACATGTGCGTGCCATGCGCCGGCCCCAAGATTGCCGATGGATCCTCCAAGCAGTATTGCCAGCACATTCCATTCACCGTCAACCCCGCCATCATCGCAGGCTGCTGGGCACGCTTCGCGGCCTGGCCCCTGTCCCAGGACAACCCGCCCCGACAAGTGGACCACCTGACGGCCCACGGCTGCGCCGTGCTGGAGCCATGCCCCGGCTGGCGGACCTACGCCCGCACCATGGATCTGGTGGTGGTGACGCCCGAGGAGCTGCGCGAGTACACGGCCGCCGGCAACTGCCTGCTGGGCTGCCCAGTAATCAACAATGCGCCAGATGGTGATGGGTCTGATTCGTGAAAGCTTCAACGCCGCTTGAATCGATGCGACCCCTCAGCCTTGCGCAAGACTTCGACAAAGGGGGAAAAATGCTCGAAAAGGTCAGCAGGGACGCGGCTCACACCCAGGTCGGCCCAATCCCACTTCCCGTCCAAGAGGACAATATCCTCGGCGACGGCGTGCCCGTCGGGGTCCAAGAAAACCCCCTGGATCCTGGTCGTGTCGTAGACGAAACTCACAACCACTTGGTGAAATCCAACACGAATGATGTCGCCAGGACAGACGCTTCGGCTCATGATCGTGCCCCCAATGAAGAAGAGTGGAATCGCCACGTCGAAGAAGTTTGGCTCCACCGCCCCAGCGTTCTGCCAGCCCAATGCCTGCAAACCAACCTGAACGCCCTATCCAATATCCTGAGCGGGGTTGACTTCCCCGAGCAGAAGGAAGCGATGCGACTTGTTGGATCTCTTCAGTCGCTCACCGGCCTCTTCGTTCGTGAAGAGGAGTACAAACTGGGTCTTCTGAGGGCCCAGGAATGAAGCGCCCCGCCGTCCACTCCCTGCTCATCCACGTGACCGGGCACGTCACCCAGCAAGACCTGGAAGGCACCGTGCGCATGCTGCGCGCCCGCTGGGGCGAGACCAGCGTGGTGAAGGCCGTCATCCGCGAGCTGAAGCCCATTGGCACAGCCAAGGAAAGGAAGCCCCATGCCTGATCACGTGTTCTGTGCGGGCGACCTGGTCCGCTACCACCCTGTGATCGGTGGACCGCCCTACAACGGCCCCACGTCCCGCGTTCGCCAGATCATTGAACTGCCCGACGGCAAGCTGGTGGCCACGCTGATTGGGAAGAACGGCTGGGTGTCCACCAAGAACCTCACCCTCGTCATGCGCTCCACCCAAGATGACCGCTTCCAAGTTTGGCTTGGCCTGATGCGGATCCGCAGCACCAACCCCTCCCAGCGCGCCCACTTCAATTCCTGGGAAAGACTGCAGGACCTGGCGGCACAGCAGGCCGAGCTGATAGCCGGCCAAGCCGAGGCCCTGGAGGACGTGAATCGCCTGACCCGCGAGCTGGATGTGGCGCTGAATGGGGAAGCAGGCGCGGCAAAGCAGGCAAGCCTATGCGACCTGGTGGCGCAGGTGAAGACAACCAAAGCACAACATGGAGGACAGCAAACATGAATCAGGCAACTGGTGTGCGCAGGCATGAAGCGCAGGTGCGCAGGCTGCAACTCACGAACAGGGAGCTGGCCGAAGAGCGCGAAGCGTTGCGCGACAAGGCGCTCAAGCTGGAGGCACAGGTCAATGCCATGACCGCCGTGGTGCGGGCGGCGCTTGCCGAGACGGACGACGAAGAGCGGGAGCGGGTGGGTATCCCCCCGAAGCGGGTCAATGGTCGCGTGTATGGTCTCTTCGCGCACCAGAAGACGCGGCGGGCGGCGTGTCTTCGCTACCGCGACACCCTGGCGCAGAAGGACACGCCCGATGCATGACCTGACCGAACTCAAGCGCCAGGTCAGCTACCTGTGCGAATGCACCCGCAAGCTGGAAGTCCTCCTGGAGCCGGGCTACGGCGGAACGGCCAGCGAGCTGGTGCGCCTGCTGCAGGCGCAGGAAACCCGGGACGCGGCCGCCATTAGCCGGCTGGCAGAACTGGAGGCCGAGCTGAAGCTGGCCAAGGCAGAGACTGTTTTCGCGCAAGCCGCCGCCGGACATCTCAGGGATCACATCGACGAGCTGACGCGGCTCATCGACCGCATGGACCACCTAGCCCCCATGGCGGACAATTCCTGCCTGGAGCCTGGAATCACTCTCAGCGAGGCGTGCCGCCGGATGCTGGCCGAAGAGTCCGCCAGCGGGCCCACGCCCAACGCGGAGGACCCCCAATGAACTGGGCAGGCTGGCTCCTCGCCGTCATTGTCCTCATGGCCGTCGTGTCCATGATCGCCGACGACATGGGCGCCGGATACCGCCGGCGCGCCGCCAAGACCGCCATCAGCGGGACCGTCTTCCTCATCCTGCTCTGGCTCGCCGCCCAGGGGCCGAAGCCATGACACCGCGCACCAACATCCTCGCCACCAAGGATGGCGTGGAAGCCCTTGTGGCGCTGCTACTGCTCAACGGGTCCATGTGCCCCGAGTGCGGCCACGGCACGCGGGCGACGAGCAAGCGCTGGGCACGATGCAAGGCCTGCGGGGCGCGGGTTGCACGACACAACACCCAGGCGCTGGTGGACAAGCCATGACCTGGGAATCCCGCAAGCGCCGCGCCCAGCGCCGGCGACGGCAGTCCCTGCGCGGCCAAGGCCACCAGGTGCAGGACCCTGGCACGCTGGGCACGTGCCGTGCCCGCCAGCGCTGGTGGCAATCACAGGAGGATCGCGAGAAGGCCACCCTGCGCGCCGAGGCACGGGCGCGCCGCCACTATCGCCAATAGCGAAAGAGCTTGATGATCAAGCCGATCCGACTTGACTTTTGCCAAGGACTAGTACAAGCTGTGACCGGGTTACAAACCCCGACAGAAGCTTTTACCACAAGTAAAGGAGACAAATCATGAAGACAAGCATCTACACCGCCCTGCTCCTGCTGGCCATCGCCCTGGGATCGTCCGCCATGGATGCGCCCGAGCTCATCACGCCCACGCCAGGACAGCACCTCGTCCCAGTGCAAGGGACCCACTTCGCCTGGCTGCCCAAGAACGGATACCACGCGTGGGTTCTGCAGGTGGCGGACAACCCGGGCATGGCCCATCCGCTCATCGAAACCCAGGTGGGCACAACCACCTATCGGAGCACGATCACCTTGCCGGAAGACGCGCACCTGTACTGGCGCGTCATCTACATCAACACACTTGGCCAACGGTTCTGGTCCGGAACGGGAACCTTCTGGACCCAACCCTCCATGCGGTG
>JAUXWS010000010.1 GCA_030685015.1 bacterium | reverse complement strand
GGGCCGCCGCCAGGGCCAGCGCTCCCTCCCGCCTGACGCGGGCAGCGTTGCCCCGGGCCAGCAGCGCGAAACTGGCCCCGGCGGCCAGCCCGCCCGCCAGGCCGCGCAGGCGACCCGCCGCGGCGAACAGGTCCGGTCCCGCCAGCAGCACAAGGCCCGCGCCCAGCAGCGCCAGCAGGGCCACCTGGCGGGAGAGGCCCGGGGCGGCCGCGGGCGAACGGCCCGTCGGCGGCGCCAGTCGCTCCAAGAACAGGCTGAAGACGGGAAAGAGGGCGTAGCTGAGCAGGGCCAGCGGCACCCCGCCCTGCTGCACGGCGTCGAAGAAGCAGCTCCAGTGGAAGGCCAGCAGGGCGCCCGCCCCCAGCATCCAGCGCCAGCCGGGCCAGACTCGCCCTTCCCGCTCCTTACGCACCAGCAGGACAAGCCCCAGGGCCAGGCCCGCCACCAGGGAGCGTCCGGCCGTGATGGCGAGGGGGTCCAGCCCCAGCTCCCGCCCCAGCAGGCCGGCGGCGCCGAAAAGCAGGATGGCCAGATGCAAGGCGCCCATGCCGGATCCCGTCCCCTTGCCGCGCCGCGGCTCAGCCCGCGAGCGTGGCGGTGTCTGAACTGGTGCCCAGCGCCCTGTTCCCGCCCGCGAACAGGCGGGAGCGCCTTCAGTCCACGGTGATGCTCTTCGAGACGTTCTTGGGGGCGTCGGGATGCACGCCGTGGTCCCTCACCCCCAGGCCGTCGAGCAGGGCCATCTTCATCTCGCACATGCGCAGGGCAAGCCGCTGGAGGACCAGGATGGAGGTGAAAGTGGTGGTGATGAGGTCGCCCGAGGGGGGCAGGGCGATGAAAATGCCCTTGTAGTCGCGATGCCCCATGGGCGGCTCGCAGGCGGCGCGGCGCAGGTGCTCGTCCTCCTCGGCGATGACGATGCTCATGGCGCCGCGGATCTTGTGCGTGTTGATCTGGGTGATGGTCAGCTCCACGTCCCGCTTGCCCGGACCTGTCACGTAGATGAGCGGGTAGTCCCGGTAGAGGCTGGCGAAGACGCCCTGGCCGTCCTGGTTGTGGGAGGTGGAGGAGAGCGCCGCGGGGCAGGCCGATCCGTTCTTGGCCGCCACCGGTGGGAAGATCCGCCCGGCCAGCTGCTCCAACCAGCCGGCCAGCGCCGCCGGATCGGTGGCGAGGCCGTCCCGCGTCACCTGCCGGGCCAGTTCACCACCCAGGGCGCGGGTGTAGTCCTTGATCTGGTCCAGGCCGAAGCCCGTGTTGAGGCCCAGGATGGTGTTGGGGCCGTGCTTGAACTCGGTGGCCTCGATCCCCTCGGCATGGTTGAGCACGACTTCGCGGATCTTGAGCGCCCCCTCGCGGGCCACCCCCCACATGCGGGTGGCCAGGATGTGCAGGCTGGGGGCCTGGTAGAGCACGGCGGCGGCCTCCTCCACCGTGGCGGCCGTCTCGCTCAAGGTGCGCGCCAGCAGGTCGGGAATCTGCTCCAGGCGCTCGCGGCGGCCCAGGATGGCCTCGAAGCCCGTGGCCGAGCCGCGCACGCGTCCCCCCCGCGCCGCCGCCAGGTAGAGGGCCATGCCGTAGAGCATGGTGAGCTGGTTGATGAAGCTCTTGGTCGCCGGCACGGCGATCTCCGGTCCGCAGCGCAGCGGGATGGCGATGTCCGCCTTCTCCTGGGCGAGGGTGGAGTTGAGGTTGTTCACCACGCAGATGTGCTTGAGCAGCGGCGCCTTGTGCTTGAGGTCGTCCACCACGTCGATCACGTCCTTCGTCTCCCCGCTCTGGGAGATGGTCACCAGCAGATCCTGGTCGGTGATCGAGTGGTTGTATTGGCTGCGATACTCGCCCGGCAGCAGGGGCACGAACTTCACGCCGCACAGGTCATTGAAGAACATGGCGCCGGTGCGGGCCGCGTTGTAGCTGGTCCCCGAGCAGACGGCGTAGATCTGGCCACCCTGCTCGAGGGTGCGCCGCGCCTCCTCGACGAAGCGGTAGAGCTGGGTGGTCAGCTCGTTGATCTCGTCGTTCTCGTGGTAGAGATCGGCCAGGAGGAGCAGCTCCCGCCGCGGGTGGTCGTGGAAATGCTCCCGGGCCCAGGCCAGATGCGGTCCGGCGTCGCTGTAGAAGGCGGGATCGGAGCGGATCTCGGCGGGCAGCTCGTTGAACAGCTCCCAGAGGGCGTCGTTGTCGAAGAGACCGGTGCAGGAATCAAGCAGGGCCTCCGGCGTGGGGGCGTCGGTCAGGGCCATCAGCTCATCCTCCACCGCGCTCATGACGCGGCGGCCCGAGGCGCCGGCGCTGCGGAAAAGCTGGAGGCGCGGGCTGCCGTTGGACAGGTAGCGCACCAGGCGGCGGGCGCTCTCCACCTCGTCGGCGATCTCCTGCTCCATGAACCAGGTGAAGCCGGGCCGCAAGCCGATGTCGTCCACGCGCAGCCGGCTGAAGCGCGGCGTCACCTCGACGGGATCGCCCGGCTGGAGGACCACGTGGCCGCGTAGCGGGTCCTCCACCTCCATCTCCTCGTAGGCGTAGACCTGGTAGGAGTCGGCGCGGTACTCGACGAACTGCCCACGGCGCAGGGGCAGGATCATGCGGGTCTGCCCCAGGACGGCGGTGAGGTCGCTTGACGCCAGGAAGAAAGGATTGGGCTCCGCCTCGTCCAGCACGCCGATGCCGGCGTAAAGGCTGGACCCCGCCTTGATGGCGTAGCTGGTGCCCGTCTCCGGGATGACGATGATGGCGGCGTAGGCGCCTTCCACCCGGCCCGCCGCCGTCACCACGGCCTGCCTCATGGCCGCCTCCGGCGAGCCATGGCGTCCGCTGGCCAGCTCATCGTCGTAGATGTGCTCGATCAGGTGGACGAGCATCTCGCCGTCGTTGTCGGATCGCACATCGTGGCCACGCTCGGTCAGCCACGCCTTGAGTTGGGGGCTGTTGCTGATGTTGCCGTTGTGGGCGCCGTAGATGTGCCGCCGGCAACGCACGACGTGGGGCTGGGCGTTCAGCTCGTCCACCGCCCCGTAGGTCGCCCAGCGCACCTGGCCGCAGAAGATGTGCCCGGCCTGCTGGGGCATGCCCAGGGCGGCGCAGATCTCGCTGGGGGCGCCCGGCGCCTTGAGCAGGGTGACACGGTCCCCGTCCTGGAAGGCGCCGCCGGTGGAATCGTAGCCGCGGTACTCCAGCACGCGCAGGAGGCGGGTGGCCACCTCCCCCAGCCGCTCCGTGCGCCGCAGGTAGACTAGCCCCAGCACGCCGCAGGCCAGACCCTGGCGCATGGCGGGCACGGGAACGGGCAACATGGCGAGCAGCTTGATCAGGCGCGTGAACATGCGGACTCCTCCTTCATGGCCCTTTTATCGACCAGTGACGACCCGTGGTTCAGGCAGCGGCTGTCCCGTCAGGCAGAAGGCCGCCCAGTGGGCGGGATGGGGATGCACCCAGCGCCGCACGGCCTGCTGGGCCTCCTGCAGGGCAAGATCGGCCGGTCGACCCTCCGCCAGTCCCCGGTAAAGATGCTTGACCAGCACGGCGGTGGAGAGATCGTCCACTTTCCACAAGCTGGCCAACACCCCGCGTGAACCCGCCGCCATGAAAGCGCGGGGCAGGCCGGCGCTCGCCTCCTCCCCGCCCCGGCCCAGGGCCGTCTCGCAGGCGGAGAGGACGGTCAGGCCCGCCGGCAGGTCCAGGGCGGCGATGGTGGGGGCGGCCAGGCGGCCGTCGCTGCCCGGGGCGGGACTGAGCAGCAAGGCGCTTTCAGCCGGGCTGCGCGGGTCGTGCACGGCGTGGCAGGCGAAATGCCGGAAACGGCGGGCCGCGCCGTCCCCCCGCAGGTCCGCCGGAGTGGCCTTCGCACCCACGGCCAGCCGGGCGGCGGGATGCAGCCGTCCAAGTTCGGCCACCTCGAGGGCCGTGTACTCCAGGGCGTCCATCCCCGGCACGTGGGGGTCGCTCCACACCGCCCCCGGACTCGTCCCGCCGGGCAGACCGGCGCTGTAGGCCAACTCGGCCAGGCTGCCCGACCGGCAGATGGCGGTGGTCTCGCCCCACCAGCGGCCGTCGGCCAGGACCAGGCTTTCGAAGGCAAGGCCGTGCAGTTCGCCCTGGGGCAGCAGCCAGACCCGCCGGGGTGGCGCCGTCTGCCATGCGGGCGGCAGCAGCCAGTGGGCGAGGCGACGGCCCGTCCCCTCCGGACTGAGGAAGGCCAGGATGCGGCCGCGATGCAGGCCGGCCAGGATGCCCAGGCTGTCCCGCGCCACGTCCAGGGGCCAGCAGCGCAGTTCGCCGGACTGCCAGAGGAAGCCCCAGGCCCTATCGCGGCCCACGTGCCAGCCCAGGAGGGCCTGGTCCGGCTCGAGCGAGGCGCGCAGCAGCTTCTGCAGATCCGCCTTGCCGCGCGGGGCGGCCAGGCGGCTGTCCCCGCTGCGCCGCACGACCATCTCCTGCAGCCCCAGGTTGCGGCCGCGCTCGCTGGCGGCCAGGGCCTCCCAGGGCCGCTCGCTCCCGTAGAGGGCGACCAGCTCGTCCGTGATCAGGCGCTGCAGCAGACCACGCCCCGGATCAAAGCGGACGGGGGCGAGGCGGGCCGTCTCCTCCTCCGCCTCCGCCAGGGCCGATTGCAGCAGCTCCTCCGCCGCCGGCAGGCGTTTGAGCCGGACGAGGGCCCGGCCGGCCGCCAGCCTTGCTTCCAGGGCCTCGCGGCGGAAGAAGAGGCGGGAGGCGCGCACGGCGCAGGATTGCGCCGCCAGCAGGGCTTGCCCGGGATTGCCCAAATCCAGCCTGAGCAGCGCCAGTTCCAGTTCCAGCCGGCAGGCCTCACGCTCCTCGCCCAGGGCGGCGGCCGCGGCCATGCCCCGGACCAGCTCCCGTTCCAGGCGCGACAACTCGCCCGAGGCCCGCCGCTGGCGCAGCAAGCCCTCGGGCAGGGCGGTCCAGGCCTCGGGGAGGCGCAGATCGGGGGCGAGCAGTCCACGCAGCGCCGCGGCCCGGTTGCGCTGCGTGACGAGGGCCCGGCGCCGGGAACCGGACAGGCTGTCCTGCTCCAGGGCCCGCCGGCAGTCCTCAAGCGCTTCCGCCCAGCGTCCGCCGCGCTGGTGGAGACGGGAGATGTTGTTGTAGACGGCGCTCAACTCGAGCGGATCCTGGAGCACGACGCCCAACTCCTGGGCGCGGGCGAAGTGGGCATCCGCCGCCGCCGCCTCCTCCAGCTCGGTGGCGAGCAGGCCCCGCGTGTTGGCCAGGAGCAGGGCCAGCTGCAGATCGTCAGCGGGCAGGGCGGCCTCGGCCCGGTCCAGGAAGGCGGCGCATTCCCCGTACTGTCCCAGGCTCCAGGCGAGATCGGCCTGCCGTTGCAGGTGGAGGGCAAGACGGCCGGCGGGCAGGTCTGAGGAGGCGGCGAGCAAGGCCGCGCGCTCCATCCAGAGGCGGGCGTCGGTCAGATTACCCAGGCGCAGGGCGATGATGGAGCGCAGCTCGTGGGCATCGAGGCTTTCCAGCGAGTCCAGGGCTGCCCAGCGCAACTCCGGCGTCTGCAGGCAGTCCCAGGCCAGGCGTGCCGCCTCGGTGTCCAGATAGAGGCGGGCGAGGAAGAGGGCGCGGCGGGGATCCTCCCCCTCTGGCATGAGACGGGCCTCGCGGGCCAGCGCGGCCGCCCGCTCGCGTCCGCCCCGCCGCTCCAGGGCCAGGAGGCGGTCCTCGAAGGCGGCGCGCACGGCCGCCGCCGGGGCGGGCGGGGCCGCTTCCTCCCCCCCGCCGGCCGGGGGCCGCTGCTCCACGATCAGGCGGCGCCAGAGACTGTCCGCCGCGGCCGGTCGACCGGCCAGGTCGGCCAGTTGCACCAAGCGGGGGGACAACCGAACCCAATCGATGTGGGCGCCCTCGGTGCGGCCCAGGGCCTCGAGCAGCACATCCAGGGCCTCGCCCGGGCGGCTGCCGTCCAGGGCGCTGGCCGCCCCCAGCCGAAACAGGCGGCCGGCGCTCTCCTGGTCCTCCACCTGCAGGGCCAGGCGCAGGGCCCGCCGGTAGGAACGCCAGGCGGCGTCGTGCTCGCCGCGGCGCCGGTACTCGTTGCCCAGCTGGACCAGCTCCTCCATGCCCTGTCGCTGCCCGGCCCGCCGCTCGGTGGGCGAGAGAAGAGGTGCGCCGATGCGCCACCAGCCCTCCGGCACGCCGACCTGGCTGTCGGCCAGCAGGGTGAGGGCGAAGTCCTCCAACGGGGCGCCGTGCTGGCCGCGTCCTGGCTCCGGCACAAGGGCCTGGCGCAGACCGGTCTGGGCCAGCAGGCGCTCCAGGATGAGCCAGCCTTCCCGCCAGTCGGCGGGATGGGCCGATTGCCAATCCACCTCGCCAAGGACGAGCAGCTCGCCGGGCAGGTCCAGGGCCATCAGCTCGCGCAGGGCGATGCGGTGGCCGTCGAAATCCAGCCAGGCGGCATGGGGGGCGCCCGGCACGAGGCGCAGCACGCCGTCCAGGGCCAGCACGCGGGCGTCCAGGCCGGCGGCGGTGGGATCGAGCAGGGCGGCGGCGGGCACCCGGCGCGCGGCGGTGGGTGGCCGCAAGCGGGAGCCTCCGCCCACCACGGCTGCCTCATCGGCGGCCAGCACGGTGGCCGTCCGGCAGACGCGGTGGACCTCGGGGGCGGCGAGCAACCAGGGACCAAGGCTGTCCTGCACCCCGACCCAGCTCAGCCCCTCCTCACGCCAGGCGGGCCAGGCCGCCGCCGCATCCGGCGTGGGTTCCAACCAGAGACGGAGGCGATCCTCCCGTTGGCGCATGTCCTGGCGGGTGGCGGCGAGCAGGGAGTCCGCCCGCCGGACCTCGCCCGGCGCGCCCGGATCGGCCCAGTGCTTCTCCAGTGCCCGATCGCGCTCGGCCAGATCGGCGCGCAGGTTGCCCCAGGCGTTGGTCCAGCTCTGGGCGGGAAAGGGCGGATCCGCCTGCTCCCACAGCCGCCGCCCTTCCCACCAGGCCCGCCAGGCGGCGGACTCCGCGGCGGCCGATCCACCCGCCCGGGCAGCCAGATGATCGAGGCCGTCCAGGACCACGGCGGCGCGGCGCACCGAGGCAAGGCCGTCCGGCTCGGCCGGCAGATCGAGCAGGATCCGGCGCAGGGCGGTCGTCTCCTCCACCGCCTCATCGGCGCGGCCCAGCGCCAGCGACGACTGCAAACGCGCCCAGACCGTGAGCAGGGCGGCCTCGGGCGGCAGCTCCTCCACCGGCCAGGCGGCCAGCCGCTCCCGCGCCGCCGCCGCATCCCCCGTGCCGGTGAGCAGGCGGGCCCAGGCCAGATCCACGGCCAGGCGCTGTCGCCTCGACCAGGTCAGGCCGGCGCTGCGCCGCCAGCCCTCCAGATCCTCCAGCAGGAGCAGGGCCCGCGAGCGCAGCAGCAGCCCGTCCACCGGACCGGCCCGCCCCGCCTGCTCGTCCAGATCCTGGATGCGCAGCAGCTCCAGGCGCAGGCGTTGCTCGGCCGTCAACGGGACGGTTCTGCCCTCCAGCAGTTGCCCCATGGCATGCCGCAGCCGCGGTGCCGACGCGTCGAGGCGGGCCAGGGCCTTCGCATCCTGTTCACTGGTGGGTCGAGCCAGCAGGTGGAAGCTGAGCGCGCTTTCCACGGCCCGCGCCTCGATCCCGCCCAGCACGGCGGACCGCGCCGCCCGCGCCGTCTCCTCGCAGCGCCGGACCGCCTCCTCCCACCGGCCCAGGACGGCCAGCTCGCGGGCGATGGCCAGATCCAGACGGAGCATGCCGTCCACGTCCTTCTGCCGGCGCAGGAGGCGCCGCCGGTCGTGCAGGCCGCGCAGGCGCAGGTCCACCGCCCCCTGGCGTCCGCTCAGGTCGTCCAGCAGGGATTGGCGGAGGGCCTCCTCCTCGGCCGCCCCCCAATCCAGCCGGCCTTGCCCCGTGTAGAGGCCGGGGAAGTTCCAGAGGGGCACGCTGAGGCCCAGCAGTTGCACGCGCAGCCAGTTCTGGGCCGGCTCCATGGGCCAGGGCCCCTCCTGCGCCTCGCGGGCGGCCTGGTTGAGGGAGGCGGGGGCCTCCTCGTCCCCCAGCTCCATCTGGATGATGGCCAGGTTGCGCCAGAGGATGGCCCGCTGGCCGGGATCGCTCTCCAGGGCCAGGGACTGCCGCAGCCAGGCCTGTGCCTCCACCGGCCGCCCGCGCTCGCCGGCCAGCATGGAAAGGCGGGCCAGCAGTTCCCTGCGCTCGGGTTGAAGTCCCAGCCGGGCGGCGAGCACCTGGGCGCTGTCCAGATCGCGGGCGGCTTGCTCCAGATTGCCGCTCCACTGCCGGGCGGTGCCCAGGTTGATGAGGAAGCGCAGCTGCTCCTCCGGCCGGCGGAAGCGGGGACTGATGGACAGCCGGTGCTCCCAGGCCTGGCAGGCCTGGGGCGCCCCGAACTCGCCCAGGGAGAAATAGAGGTTGCCCAGGTTGGTGGCGAGGGCGGCCGCCAGGTCGGGATCGCGGGCGGGATCCGTCCAGCGCAAGCCGCGCTGGGCCAGCAGGATGGCCCGATCCCGCATGGACTCCTCATCAGGATCCTCCAGGCGGCCCACCCCGCGGTGGCGGAGGCGGCTGACCGCCTCGCGGCCGCGGCCCAGTTCGCGCAGCAGGCCCTTCAGTCCGCCCCGCCGGCCGGCCGCCAGATGGATCTCACGGCTGAGATTCCAGCTGAGCGTCAGGCAGGCGGCGGCGAGGCGGTCGTCCAGGTCCAGGGCCTCCTCGAGCAGGAGGTCGGATTCGGGCAGATGGGCCGGTTGTGATTCGGCCCGCCAGGAAAGCAGGAGGCCCAGGGCCCAGGTCTCCACCGCCCGCCGGCGCAGCGCCTCGCCCCGCAAGGGGGGGCCGCCCCGACCCTCATTGGCGCGGCCCTGGCGCAGGATCAGCTCCACCTCGTCCAGGCGATCCAGGCGGGCGAGGGCCTCCAGCCGCAGGCGCCAGGCGCGGGACTCGGCGGGGTCGAGGGCAAGCGCCAACCGGGCATCGGCCTCCGCCGCCTCCCAATCGGCCGCCGCCACGGCGGTGGCGGCCCGCTCCAAGAGCCAGTTGATCCGCCGCAGGCGCAGGATGCCGGCCAGGGCCGGCTCCTCCACCGCCGCCAGGGCATCGTCCGCCCCGCGCAGGGCGGCCAGCGCTTCGTCGAGTTGCCCGTCCTGGCGCCGCAGGTCGGCCAGCAGGCCCTGGCCCTGGGTCCAGGCGCGCCGCTGGAAGGGCACGAGGGCGGCCGGCGCCTCCTCCAGGGCCAGACGCAGGTCCTCGCGTGCCACCAGGCGGCCGTCGCGTCCGGCGGCGGCCTCGCGCCGGGCCAGCTCCACCGTCAGGGCCAGGCGCAGCGGCGGAATGGCGTCCAGCACGGCCAGGCGCTCCCGCAGCCGCAGCCGGGCGCGGGCGTCCGACAGGCCCTCCAGGGCGGCGAGGTCCCGCCGCAGCCAGTCGGCGAGCAATTCGGGGCGGTCGGCGTGATCCATCGCCAGGCGGGCCAGGGCACCTCGCGCCGCTTCGCTTTCCCCCAGCCGCTCATAGGCCCGCACTTTGAGCGCCAGGCCGTCCGCCCGCTCGGCCAGAGTGTCGGGCAGGGTCTCCAGATCCAGCAGGGCGCCCAGGGCGCGCTCCAGGCGGCCGGCATCCAGCTCGAAGCGGGCGCGGGCCAGCTGGGCCTCGGCGGCGGCGCCCGGCAGGCCCTCCTCCCGGCAGCGCCGGGCCAGCTCCTCCAGGGGTGCCGCGTCGCTGGCCGCTTGACGGCGCAGCTCCAGTTCAAGCGCCATGGCTGCCAGGCGGGCCCGCGCCTCGGGACCCTTCATCCAGCCGCGCAGCTCGTCCAGCCGTGCCAGCAGGAGACCGGGTTCTCCGCCCGCGGCCATGCGCAGGCGCATCTCGCGCAGGGCTGCCTCGTCGGCGGCCGGGCTGCCCGGCCACGCCGCCTGGATCGTCTGCAGCAGGGGAAGACCCAGCTCGCGCCCCTCGTGATGGCGGGCCAGCTCCAGCCAGGTTCCGGCGGAACGACCCCCGGTGGCGTCATCGAAACCGCCCCCACCCAGCGGGAAGCGGCCTTCGGCCTCCTCCAGCCAGAGCAGGGCGGGGCGCTCGTCCTCGGTGTAGACCAGGCGTCGCCCGGCCACGCTAAGCTGGCGTGGGGCGCGACCCTGCTCGAGCAGGGGGCGGGGCGGTTGGCCGGCTCCCGGCTTGACCAGCCACAGCTGGCTGGGCGTGGCCAGCTCCTCGCCCGGCCGCCGCACCGCGCCGTCCTCGAGGGTGATGGCCCAGAGGCCGCCCTCCGGTCCCGGCATCATGTCCAGCAGGGCGCTGGACGGACGCCAGACCTGGCTGCGCCGGGTGGCGGGGCGGGCCTGGCCCAGCAGGCTGTCCGGCAGCCACTCCACCACCATCTCCAGGGAGTCCGCCAGTGAGAGCAGGTAAAGGCCGCCGTGGCCGGGGCGGGGCAGGGAGGCGGGCCGGGCCAGCTCGCGCACGGTGGTCCGGCCGTCCCAGCGCATGACGCGGCGGCCGCCCGGGCTCTCCTCGTCCCAGTAGAGGGCACCGGCGCCATCGCGCACGGGGTGGTCCTGGGCGCCGGGTCGGCGCAGGACGGGCCGCGCCTCCCCCGTCCGCCCGCCCCGCCAGCGGGACAGGGGGATCTCCCAGATGTCGCCGGCGGCATCCTCCCGTTCCGAGATGAAGAGGATGGCCGCGCCGTCCGCCGCGAACCGGGGTCGGCGGTCCACCGCCACGTGGCGGGTGAGGCGGCGGGGGCGCTCCCCGGGACCGGCCTGGAGATCGCGCAGCCAGATGTCCCAGTTGCCATCCACGAAAGAGCTGTAGGCCAGCCAGCGGCCGTCCGGGGAGAGGGCGGGATCCTGCTCGGCGTCGCGCCCGCCCAGCGGCCGGCCCGGCGGACCGAGCAGGGTGTCCAGGGTGCTGCGTCCACCGGGGGCGCCCAGCCAGTCGGGCTGGGCGGCGGCGGGGAAAAGCGCCCCCAGCAGCACGGCCAGCAGCAGCGGGAACAACATCCGAACTGGACGACTCCTGCTCATTTGGCCGTCCAGCTGCCGTCCGCCCGCTGGATGCGGGCGCCCCGGGGCGCCTCGTCCTGCTGGATGGCGGCGAACAGGCGGGCCAGCTCGCCCGCATCCTGCTCCGGATAGAGACGGCGCAGGCGGGCCAGCAGCACCTCGCGGTCCTGGTTGTCCTGCTCCACGACGCGTTCGAGCAGGCTGCGCTCGGATCCGGGCGGCAAATCCGCGGCCAGCAGCTCCAGGCGCCCGTCCCGGTTCTCGCCCAGCTGGCCGGCGGCCAGCAGCCGCAGGCGGTCGTCCTGGTTGAAGCGCCGGCGGCGGATCGACTTGAGCAGGTTCTCCCGCTCCCCCGCCGTTGCCATCGAGTCGGGCAGGCCGCGCAGGGAGGTCGCCATCCACATCTCGCGTCCGAAACTCTGGTAGGATCCCAGCACCTGCTTCTCGAGCAGGCTGCGTTCCCCCGTCACCTTGATCTCGGGGGCCTGCAGGGAGCAGGCGCCGGCCAGCAGGCTCAGCCACAGCCACTGTTTCACGGGGTCTCCTCCTCGGCCAGGGCGAAGTTGCGGATCATGAAGCCCAGGGGCAGCGGACTCATGGGGATGGCGACGTCGGGCAGCGGCGAGAAGGGGCTCTTGCGCAAGGACACGCGCGGCCGGGCGAAGCCGTGGGCGACGTCGAAGTCGACCCGCTCCACGCGATAGCGGAAGCCGGGCAGTTCCAGCAGGCGGCGCACCTTGCCGATGCTGGGATCCACGCCCTGGGCGTCCAGCGCCCGCAGCAGGTTGAGCGTCACCTGACGGTCCAGGTCGGGCATGCGCAACTGGCCGCGGAGCTGGTCCAGCGACCTGAGGTCCAGGCCGGCGCCCTCCAGGTGCAGGACGGCGTTGACCAGACCCTGCGCGGCCCCGCCACCGCCGGCCCCTCCGCCGAACTCGAAATGGCGGCTGTCCAGGCCGATCAACGAGCAGTCCAGGGCGTAGCTGGTGTTGTCCAGGCCCACCAGCTCCATGGCGCCGCGCACGCCTCCGCCCAAGAGCGTGAAGCGGAACTCGGGCAGGTCGAGCCGGCCCTGCCCGATGCGCAGGTCGGCGCTCAGGGCTTCCATCGACCATTCGCCATAGCGGACCCGGGCGATGCGCAGGGGCCAGCCCCGCCCTTGCCGCAGCGCGGCCCGGCGCTGGGGATCGGCCTCGAAATCGGGCTGCCGCCGGTCCCAGCCGCGCAGGGAGTTCCAATCCACCGGCTGGCGCCGGCGGTCGCTGGCCAGCGCGAAGGCCGGTTCCAGGGCGAAGACCTGGGTGAAGGGCAGGTCGAGCGCCAGTTCCGTCACCCGGGCCTCCTGCCGCCAATCGAGGGAGTCGATGCGGCATACCAGATCGCCCACCACGGCGTAGAGGCCGTCCGGGCGGCGCTCCAGGCGCTGGGTCAGGTTCACGCGCCCGCCCATTTGCAGCCCCGGCCAGGGCCGCAGCAGGCGGCGGCCGCCCAGGCCCAGCTCCATCGTCACCAGGTCCGGCCTGGTGCCACGCCAGTCGTCCAGCCGGACCGAGACAAGGCCCGCCAGATCCAGCGAGGCGAGGCCCAGGCGCAGGTCCCCTCCCGCGGCGAGGGCGCCGCCGCGGCCGGGCTCCAGCCAGAGGCTGTCGCCCAGCGCCAGGCTGAGGGGAAGATCCAGGCGCCCCGCGCCGGCCAGGCTGAACCCCTCCCAGGACCAGGCGGGATCGGCCATCTGCAGGCTGGCCAGCTGCAGGTCCAGGCTCCAATCGGCGCCCAGGGTGTCCAGCTGGCAGACGGCCTCTCCTCCCACATCATCGGCCAGCCAGCCCGGCACGCGCAGGCGGCCGCCCGCCACGGTGAGGCGCAGCTCGCCACCCAGGGGCTCGCCCTGGCGGCCCAGGTGCAGATCGGCGGCGCCGCCGGCCGTCGCCGCCTCGACACTCACTCCGCTGGGGCGCCACTCCAGCGGCAGCAGGGCGATCAGGCGGGGCAGGTCCAGCCGGGTCCAGTCCACCTTGAGGCGGGCGCCGTCCGCTGTCCGGCCCAGGCGCAGTTGCAGCGCGGGCAGGGGCTCGGGCCGCAGTTCGGCCCACAGCGTGTCCGGCCAGGGGACAGGAGCGAACAGGTCGCCCAGGCGGGCGCCGCCGGAGATCTCCAGCCGGTGCAGGGGCAGGTCGAGGCGGCGTCCGGCGGCGTCCAGTTGCAGGTCGCCGGGGATCGCCTCCAGTTGGAAGCGCAGGCCATGTCCCGCCTCCACCTGCGCCGCGACGCGCAGCCCGCCGCCGAGGGATGGATCCAGGCCGTCCAGGGACAGGCGGCTCGTCTCCAGGTCCAGGCGCAGAGGGAGATCCTGGAAGCGCTGCGGCTGCTCCTGCCAGGCCGCCAGATCCTCCGCCCAGTCCGCCAGGGAGGGCAGCCGGCCATTGGCGCTGAGGTCGATGCGTCCGCCCTGCCACGATGCCACCGACAGGTCCGCCGCCAGCTCCAGGCTGTCGCGCGGACCGGACCCTGCCACCACCAGGCGCAGCTCGAGGCCTTGGGGATCGTCGAAGGGGGGCTGGGCGAGGAGCAGGCGCTCCAGGCTGGCGCTCAGCTCCAGGCGGGGTTGCCGCGGCAGGGGATGGGCCAGCTCGAGATCCCCGCGCAGTTCCTGACGCAGGACCAGCCCCTCGGCGGCCAGTCCCGCGGCGGGCAGCTCCAGGCGGGCCGCCGTCAGGCGCAGGACCTCCTCCCAGGCGCCCTGCCCCGTGCCGAAATCCTCGGACAGGGTCAGGCGCAAGGTGCCGCCCAGTTCCAGCTCCAGGGTGCCGCCCAGGGGCGGCAGCTCCAAAGCGCGGCCCAGTTCGCCCAGGCGATCCAGGTCGAGGGCCAAGCGCTGCGACCAGTCGGCCTGCGCCTCCCAGCCGTCCTCGACCTGCCGCAGGGCGGCCTCCAGGCGTCCGTCGGTGGCCAGCCCCTCGCCCACCAGCAGCAGATCAAGCACGGCGTCGGCGCGCAGGGGATTCTCGCGGACGGGCCAGGCCAGTTCCACGGAGGTGCGGAAGCGCTCCGGCAGCGGCGTGGCGCGGCCCTCCCAATTGAGGATGAGATCGCGCGGCCGCAGATCGAGGCTCGCGCCCAGGTGCAGGGTGTCACGGACCAGGTCCAGCCTCAGGTCGATCTGCTGCAGCAGATCCGGGCCGCGGGCCATGTCCAGGCCGGTGGCGGCCAGGGCTTGCCGGAGGCCGGGCGGCAGGGGCAGGGGACGCAGGTCAAGGCCGGGTGCGGCGTCCTGCCATGGCCCGGACCAGCCCAGCAGCATGCCGGCGAGCAGCTGGGGCGGCACCCGGCCTGCGGCCACCTCCCGCAGGGCATTCGGCTCCAGGCGGGGCAGGCGCAGGTCAAGGCCGAAGGTTGGACTGGCCAGGTCGAGGGGCCGTCCGCCTTGATGGCCGGCCAGGGTCAGGCGCAGGTCGCGCAGGATGAGGCGGGTGGAGTCCACCACCCAGCCCCTGTCGGCCAACAGGCGCAGGTGGCGGAGGGGATCGGCCATGCTGCTGTCCTCCCCCGCCTCGTTCGCCAGATCCAGCCAGGCGGGGAGAAGCAGGCTGTCCTGCCAGCTGAGGTTGAGGGTCAGGCCCGCCACGACCAGGGAGTCCAGGCGCAGGCGCTTCTCAAGCATGAAGCCGGGACGGGGGTAGAAACCGATGCGGGCGGCCTGCAGAAACGGGCGGCCCAGGCTGTCGCCGCCCACTTCCACGTTGCGCAGCTCCCAATGGCGCAGTCCGCGCCGCTCGAAGTCCAGGCTGACGCTCGTGCCCAGGGCGGCGCCCAGCTGGTCGCCCAGCAGGAGCCCCACGCGCTGATCCTGCAGAAGAACAGCGGCGCCGAGGAGCAGGACGGCCGCGGCCAGCAGGGCGCTGAGGAAAAGGCGCCGCAGCCAGCGGCGGCGACGGCGGGGCGGCGGCGTCTCCGCCACGGGGGCATCCGGCGCGACGGGCCCGCCCCCGGGGGAAGGCAATTCCGCCGCGCTCGGCCGGTCCGCTTTCATGATTGCTCCAGGCGGCGCTCCAGGCTGGTCCACCAGGTTTCGGCCATGCCCGTCACGGCCAGATCCACCATGCCTTCGATCAGGAGGCGGTCGCCGCCCGTGGCGCCGATCTCGCGCAGGGGCAGGCCGTGCCGCCGCGCCAGATCGGCCAGCTCGGCCCGATGCTCGGGCAACGCGCTGAGGACGACCAGCCCCGGCGTCTCGGCGAAGAGGAGGCGCGGGGCGTCCAGTCCGGGCGCGAGCAGCGGCGCGAGGTCGACCGTGCAGCCCACCTGGCGCGTCTCGTCGAGCAGGCAGGCCTCGGCCAGGGTGACGGCCAGCCCGCCCTCGGACACGTCGTGGGCGCTGCGCAGCAGGCCGGCCGCCGCCGCCGCCGCCAGGAAGGCTTGCAGGGCGCACTCGTGCTCCAGGTCCACCTCGGGCACGGCACCGGTCAGTTCCCCCAGTCGCCGCTCAAGGAAGAGGCTGCCCCCCAGGGCACTGTCCGGCCTCCCCGCCAGAAGGACCAGCTCGTCCTCCCCGCGGAAGGCCGAGGGCACGGGCTCCACGCCCTCGAGCAGGCCCACCATCCCGATGACGGGAGTTGGATGGACGGCCCCGTGCGGGCTTTCGTTGTAAAAGCTGACGTTGCCGCCCGTCACCGGCGTGTCAAAGGCGCGACAGGCCTCACCCATGCCGTCCACCGCCTCGCGGAACTGCCAATAGATCTCGGGATCGTAGGGGTTGCCGAAGTTGAGGCAGTTGGTGATGGCCAGCGGCACGGCCCCGGCGCAGGCGATGTTGCGGGCCGCCTCGGCCACGGCGGCGCGGGCGCCGCGGCGCGGGTCCAGTTGCACAAGGCGGGCATTGCAGTCGACGGCCACCGCCAGACGCTTGTCCGTGCCCTTGATCCGCACCACGGCGGCGTCGGCGCCGGGACGGATCTCGGTGGCGGTGCCGATCATGTGGTCGTACTGGCGGTAGATCCAGCGCCGGCTGCAAACATTCTCATGGGCCAGCAGGGCCAGCAGTTCGGCGCCCAGATCGGCGGGCGGCGGCACGGTGGACAGATCGCGCCCACGGTGCCGGGCGTGGTCGGCCGGCTCGCGCCATTCGCGCTGGTAGACGGGGGCGCCGCCGCCCAGGACGAGCGAGTGGGCGGGGACGTCCACCACCCGCTCCCCGTGGTGGAAGACTTCGAAGCGGCCCGTGTCCGTCACCTCCCCGATCTGGGCGCAGTGGATGTCCCAGCGCGCGCAGATGCGCCGCACCGTCTCCTCGCGCCCCTTGCTCACCACGACCAGCATGCGCTCCTGGGATTCCGAGAGCAGCACCTCGTAGGCCGTCATGCCGCTCTCGCGCTGGGGCACCCGCTCGATCTCGATGCGGATGCCGGCCTCCCCCTTGGCGCTCATCTCGCTGCAGGAGCAGGTGATCCCCGCCGCCCCCATGTCCTGGATGCCCACCAGATCGCCGGACTGGATCATTTCCAGCGTGGCCTCGAGCAGCAGCTTCTCGGAGAAGGGGTCTCCCACCTGGACGCTGGAGCGCTTCTCCTCGCTCTCCTGCGACAGCTCGACGCTGGCGAAGGTGGCGCCATGGATGCCGTCGCGGCCGGTGGAGGCGCCCACCAGGAAGACGGGGTTGCCCGCCCCCCGCGCCACGGCGCTGGCCGTCTGGTCGTGGCGGACGATGCCCACCGTCATGGCGTTGACCAGGGGATTGCCGTTGTAGGCGGCGTCGAACTGCACCTCGCCGCCCACCGTGGGAATGCCCAGGCAGTTGCCGTAGTCGCCGATGCCGCGCACGATGCCGTCCACCAGCCAGCGCGTCGTGTCGTGGGAGAGGGCGGGGAAGCGCAGCGAGTTGAGGCTGCAGATGGGGCGCGCGCCCATGGTGAAGATGTCGCGCATGATGCCGCCCACTCCGGTGGCGGCGCCCTGGTAGGGCTCCACGGCGGAGGGGTGGTTGTGGCTCTCGATCTTGAAGGCCACGGCCAGGCCGTCCCCGATGTCCACGAGGCCGGCGTTCTCCTCCCCCGCCTCCACCAGGAGGCGCCCGCCCGAGCGGGGCAGGGTCTTGAGGCGGGCGATGGAGTTCTTGTAGGAGCAGTGCTCGGACCACATCACGCTGTAGACACCCAGCTCCGCCCAGCTGGGGGCGCGACCGAGGATCTCATGGATGCGGGCGAATTCCTCATCGGTCAGCCCGTGCTCCCGGGCATGGTCAAGGGTGGGCTCCGGCTCGCGTTGCCGCATGGCGTCCTTCCTGCTTGGCTGTGGGCGGGTCCGACGCCCGCAGGGGGAATGTAGCAAGCTCGCGGCCCGGCCCGAACTGCTACCTTGGGGCCGAGGTTGGATGTGGTCCGGCCCCCGCGCCGTCATCATTCATGTCAGGAAGATCATGCGTCTGTCCAAGACCACCGAGTATGCCATCCGCGCCATGTCCTACATGGCCCGCCAGCCGGACGAGTTGATGTCCGTGGCCCGGCTGGCGGAGAAGCTGGAAATCCCCTATAAATACCTGGCCCGCCTCATGACCCAGCTCAGCCAGGCGGGCCTGCTCAGCTCCACCCAGGGCAAGCGCGGGGGCTACCGCATCGCGCGGCCCCTGGACCAGATCCATCTCCATCAGATCGTCGAGGTGGTGGAGGGCCTGGCCAACTACCACCGCTGCGTGCTGGGCTACCCCAGCTGCGACGACCAGAACCCCTGCTGCATGCACCATCTCTGGGAGCCGCAGCTGGCGGGCGTGCGGAAGATGATCTACGAGCACACCCTGGCCGACCTGCAGCAGGGCACGCGCTTCTGACCCTCCTGCCCGGGTGGGGTCCTGCGGTGGCCGGCACGGCGGTCAACACCCTCCGCGTCCCGCCTGCGTTCAGAGTCGCGGGGTCGGGATGGGGCGGGGAACTCCCTGTCGAAAGTCCGTGAAGCAGACGCGGGCATCCCGCCGGGCCAGCTCCGCCAGGAGGGCGAAGCCCGACCCGGCCTGCTCCGGGTGGTGGGCATCGGAGGCGCTGGTGAGGGGCATGCCGCGCGCCAGCACCTCCTCCAACAGCCAGGGGGCGGGGTAAAGGGTGGCCGCGCCCTTGCGCAAGAGGCTGGTGTTGCACTCCACCGCCACCCCGGCCCGCGCGGCGCGGTCCAGGGCGCGGCAGGCCAGCTCGCGTTCGCCGGGGAGGGGCTCCCGCTCGATCATCCGGTAGACGTCGGGATGGCTCATGGCGTGGAAAAGCCCGCTCGCCGCGGCGTCGCCCCAGGCCTGCCAGTAGGCTTCCAGCACCGCCGACTCGCGCTCCGGCGCGCAGCGGATGATGAAATCCCAGCCCTGCGCTCCCGGGATGAAATGGACGCTGCCCAGGCAGAGGTCCCAGTCCCGCGCCCCCACCACGGCGCGGTTGATCTCCTGGAAGCCCTCCAGCCAGTCCACCTCCAGCCCCACTCCGATCTCGAGCCGCCCGCGCCAGGCCGCGGCCAGGGCGCGAATCTGGTCATGATAGGCCTCCAGTTCGGCGCAGGCCATGCGATGGACCAGATCCATGCGGTCGTCGAGGGGGGCGTGGTCGGTGAAGACGATGCGGCGCAGGCCGGCCTTCCAGGCTGCCTGGGCGTATTCATCCGGCTCGCCGACAGCGTGCCGGCAGCGGGGGGTATGCAGGTGCAGGTCGGGCAGCATGGGCAGTGGTCAGTGATAAGTGGTCAGTGGCCACTGGCCACTGGGCACTGGATACTGTCCGATGGCCTGTTCCTCCAGCACGAGCCGCACGGCCTCCCGGTCCTGGCCGGTCAGCCGTTCCAGGTCGAGGCGGACGCGGACCTGGGCCACGCGCATCTCCAGCGCCTGCAGGCGGGCGCGGGAGAGGGCGCGGTCGGCGTCAATCAGGTCCTGGCTGGTGATCTGGCCGGCGGCGAAGCGCTCCCGGCTGATTGCGGCGTCCCGCTCGGCCAGCTCCAGCTGGCGCTCCAGCAGCGGTGCCTGCAGGCGCAGCTCCTCGCTTCGCAACCAGAACTGCTCCAGGGTCGCGGCCAGACTCTCCTCCAGCTCGCGCAGACGCAACTCCTGGCGCCGCAGGTGGATCCCGGCGCTGCGGAGGGCCCGCCCGCGCTCGCCCCCGGCCAGGAGGGGCCAGCTGAGATCGAGGCTGATGGAGCGGTCGAGGACCGGCTCGTCGGGCCGCCACAGCCAGTTCCCGCCCTCCTCGCGCCAGGTCCAGGCGGCGTCCAGCTCCAGCTCGGGCAGGCGGTCCACCCGGGCGCGGCGCTGCTCCCGGCGCGCCTTGAGGCTCTCCAGCCGCTGGCGGGCCAACCCGGCGTTGCCCGCCGCGAGCAAGGCGGCCAGGGCGGCGCGGTCCTGCGGCCCGGCTGCGGCGGGCAGGCGGGGATCCAGGGGCGGGGCCGTCGCCTCGGTCCCCCCCAGCAGGCGCATGAAATCGCGCCCCGCCAGCACGGTCGCCAGGGAATCCGTCTGGAAGGAGGCACGCAGGCGCAGGTCGTCCAGCTCCACCTTGAGATAGTCGCTCTCGGCGATGAGGCCGGCCTCGAAGCGGGAGGCGGCCCGCTCCAGGTTGCCCCGGGAGACGCTCAGGTCCTGGCGGGCCAGGGCCATGCCCTCCTGCCGCTGCAGCAGGGCGAGAAAGGCAAGGGCGACGCGGTGGCGGAAGTCCGCCAGCTGTTCGAGGGCTTCCAATCCGGCCTGCTCCGCCTCCCGCCCGCTCTCGACCAGGTCGCCCAGGAGCAGGGAACGGGGCAGCAGGCTCTGGCGGACACGCGCCGACCAGGCGCCGCCGTACTCCTCGTCGAAGCTGCCCGTGTCGGAACGGCGATGCCAGGTGTCGGCGGAGAGGCCCAGGCGCGTGCCCAGGGGCAGCTCCTGGTTGAGGGCCAGGCCGCCGCTCTCCCGCCGCTGGTTCCAGTCCACCCAGACGAGGCGCAGGGAATCCCCCTGGGCGGTCCAGGTCTCGTTGCGCGAATCGATGATGGAGGGGGCGCGCAGGGTGAGGGTGAGACGGGGGGTGAGGCGCAAGCGCGCCGCCTCGCGGGCCAGGCGGGATTCGAGCAACGCCAGACGGGCTCCCTCCACCTCGCGGTGGCCGGCCAGGGCACGGGCCAAGGCCTCTTCAAGATCGAGCAGGCCCGCGGGCGGGGGGTGGGTCTCCTGCTCCTCCGCGGGCAGGCGGCCGGCCTGGAGGCCCAGCAGGACGAGGAGGATGCTGAAGACACTCCGACTACTCATGGCGGAGGGCCTCGATGGGGTCCAGGCGGGCGGCGCTGCGGGCCGGCATCAGGCCGAAGGCGAGGCCGATGAGGACGGAGACGCCGAAGGCGAGGGCCACGCTCCAGGGCTGGACGGCCGTCTCCCAGCCCGCCAGGCCGCTGATCCCCCGGGCGAGGGCAAGACCCAGGGCAATGCCGGCCAGGCCGCCCCCCACCGAGATGAGAACAGCCTCCACCAGGAACTGCAGCTCCACCTCGGCGGCGGTGGCGCCCAGCGCCCGGCGCACGCCGATCTCCCGCGTCCGTTCCAGCACGCCCGCCAGCATGATGTTCATGATGCCGATGCCGCCCACGATGAGGGAGATGGAGGCGATGGCCCCCATCACCAGGTTGAACATGCGCTGGGTGGCCTGCTGCTGGCGGATCAGCTCCAGGGGAACGGTCAGGCGCGTGTCGCGCGCTCCCAGGTGCCGCCGCTCGATCACCGCCCGCACCAGGCGGGCCGTCTCGGCCACCCGCTCGGCGGAGGCGGCGCGCACCACCACCTGGTCCACCCGCCCGGCGCGCCCCTCCGGGGCATGGCGGGTCGCCATGGTGGCGAAAGGAATCCAGGCGAGGACCGGATCCTCGCCGCCCTCCACCCCCTTGTTTCCGCCTGCTTCCTGGCTGGAGGGGCCGCCCTGGGCGGCGCCGCCCTCGGGCGCGCTGGCCATGACGCCCACCACCTGGTACCACTCGCCGCCCAGCTTGACCTGGCGGCCCAGCAGTCCGTCGCCGCCGCCCAATTGCGCCTGGGCCGTGGCGCTGAGCAGGCAGACGCGGGAGGCGTGGCGCCCGTCGTGGGCGGCGAGGGGCCGGCCCCGCACGGCCAGGCCGGGAAAGAGGTCCAGGTAATCCTCGTCCACGCCGCGCACGGGTCCCTTCAGCCGGCGGCGCCCCAGTTGGAGGGGCAGCTCACGCTTGAGGCTGGCGCTGGCCCGGGCGTCGGGCAAGAGGCCGAGGATGGCCGCCATGTCCCGGCGTTGCAGGCCGGGCGAGTTGAGCGGCCTGTCCTCGGGGGGAATCTGGTCGGCGGGCAGGGCCTCGATCAGGATGTTCTCCGCCCCCAGGCGCTTGAGGCGCTCGAGGGCCTGGCGGCGCGCCCCCTCGCCAATGGCCAGCATGGCGATGACCGCCCCCACGCCGAAGATCATGCCCAACATGGTGAGGGCCGTGCGCAGTTTGTGTCCCGCCAGGCTGCGGCGGCCCTCGCGCCAGGAGAGCAGCAGGACGCGGGACCCGGGGATCACGGCCGCCCGCCCCCCGCCGTCGCCGGGGGCGGTGCGGAGCTCCTGGCGCCGGGGGTGCGCCGTTCCTGCCCTCCCAGCAGCACGGCGTCTCCCTCCGCCAGGCCGGATTGCACCAGGACACGGTCGCCGTCGCCCGGCCCCGGCTCGATCGCTTGCCGCCGCGCCCCGTCCTTGCCGGCAAGCCAGACGTGCCAGCCGGCCTCGTCCTGGTGCAGGGCCTCCACCGGCACGGTGAGGGCGTCCTCCTCGCGGAAGCCAAAAATGGTGGCGCGGGCGTTCATGCCCGGTTTGAGGATGGGGTCGGACTGGTCGAGGCGCACGCGCAGGTCGAAAGCCTTGATCCCGCTCTCGTCGTCCCGCTCGCTGGCCAGGACGCCCATGTCCAGCACGCGGCCGCTGAAGCGGCGGTCCGGCCAGGCGTCCAGCGCCACGCCGCAGGAATCCCCCACCTTGACCAGGCCCACGTCCACCTCGTTGACGCGCAGATCCACCAGCATGGTGTCGAAGTCGGGCAGCTCGAGAATGGAGGAGCCGCGCCAGGGCGTGTCGCCCGCCTTGACCTTGCCCATGCGGTCGCCTTTCCAGATGGGCAGATAGACGACCATGCCGCGCTGGGGGGCACGGATGACCATCTGCTCAAGGGACTGGCGCGCCGTGGCCAGCTCGGCGCGGGCCTGCGCCACCTTCAGTTCCAGGCTGCCCAGGCTTTCGCGGCCGATCGTCTCCTGGGCCCGGCTCCGCGCCAGCGACTTCTCCAGCGCCAGGGTGGACTGGTGGAACTGCAGCTCCGCCTCCTGGCGGGCCACCTCGCTCTCCCAGCGGGAACGGTCGGCCTGCAAGCGCGACAGGCGCCAGGAGATGCTGTCATAGGTGAGGGTGCTCTTGAGCGAGGCCATCTCCGACTCGTGCTCGGCCTCGCCCTTGCGCAGGGCCGCCAGCGCGATGTCGAGGCCGGCCTCCTTCTCCTCCACCTGCTTGCGCGCCTCGGTGGCGTCGAACCTGACCAGGGTGTCGCCCGCTTCGACGCTGCTCCCCTCCTCCACCAGCCAGAGGATCTGCATGTTCATGCGCAGGGCGGGCACGTCGATGGTGGTGGAATGAAGGGCGGAGATGCTGCCCGCCTCGACCAGGCGCACCTCGAAGGGGCCGCGCCGCACCGGCACGCTGGCCCCCTCCTCCCCGCGGCAGCCCCACAGGATTGCCAGCAGCCCGGCGAACACCAGCCAGCGGGCGGCAGGGCGCCGGGCCGCGCGGGCGATGGGGGCAGGCAGCCTGTCGGGCTTGGGCTTTGGATGGGATTCGCGCCCAAATCGAGGCCGGTTTTTCGGAATTTTCGCGGGGCATACTGGTGGTCTGTTCAAGAAAATTGCGGAAAATCCGGACCGGTTGGGGCGATGAAGACCGCCAAGTGGCCAAGTCCGACAGGCTGCTACACTCATGCCGTCCCCATCTGTCCCGGCAGCAGCCGGTAGAACCAGGCCGCCGCCTTCATCCCGCCGAAAATGTTGGCCAGGCTGAGATTCTCGTTGGGGCTGTGGCAGCGGCTGTCGGGCAGGCCGAAGCCCATCAGCACGGTCTTGAGCCCGAGCACCTCGTCGAAGGAGGCGACGATGGGGATGGAGCCGCCTTCCCTCATGTAGACGGGCTTGGCCCCGAAGCCGCGCTCGAGGGCGGCCATCCCGGCCCGCACGGCCGGATGGTCGATGGGCGTCAGCACGGGCTTGCCGGCGTGGTGGCGCTTGACCGTCAAGCGGACGCCGGCCGGCAGGCGGCGGCGCCAATGGGCCTCGACCAGGTCGGCCACCTCGGCCGGATCCTGGTCGGGCACGAGGCGGAAGCTCACCTTGGCGGCGGCGCGGGCGGGCAGGACGGTCTTGGCCCCCTCTCCCGTGAAGCCGCCCATGAAGCCGTTGACGTCGCAGGTGGGGCGCGCCCACAGATGCTCGAGCGGCGTCCAGCCCTCCTCCGGGCGCAGCCCGTCCACGGCCAGGGAGGCGCGGAAGGCGGCCTCGTCGAACTCAAGGGCGGCGAAGGCGCGGCGCTCCTCGGCGGAGAGGGGCAGCACCTTGTCGTAGAAGCCGGGCACGGCGACGCGGCCCTGCCCGTCCTTGAGGGAGGCGAGCAGATCGGCCATCACATTGAGCGGGTTGACCACCGGTCCGCCGAAGCTGCCGCTGTGCAGGTCGAGGGAGGGGCCCTCCAGCTCCAGCTCCAGGTAGGCCAGGCCCTTCAATCCGTAGGTGATGCCGGGGCGGCCCTCGGCGAACATGGCCGTATCGCTGATGACAGCGCAGTCGGCGGCGAGCAGGTCGCGGTTGGCCGCCAGGAAGGGACCCAGGTTGGGGCTGCCGATCTCCTCCTCCCCCTCGATGAGCAGGACGACGTTGAGGGGCAGGCCACCCTCCTCGGCCAGCAGGGCCTCCAGCGCCTTGAGGTGGCAGAAGACCTGGCCCTTGTCGTCGGCCACGCCGCGCGCCACCAGACGGTCCCCCACCAGGGTGGCGGCGAAGGGCGGGTGGGTCCACAGCTCGAGCGGATCCACCGGCTGCACGTCGTAGTGGCCGTAGACGAGGACGGTGGGGGCGCCGGGCCGCTGCCGCCAGGAGGCGGTGAGGATGGGATGGCCGGGCGTCTCGTGCAGGCGGGCGTCGGCCAGGCCCATGGCCAGCAGCTGGTCGCGCAGGTGGAGGGCGCAGTCCCGCACCGCCTCCTTGCACTGCGGATCCGTGGAGACGGAGGGGAAGGCGAGCAGGCGCCTCAGCTCCTCCAGGTGCTCGTCGCGCCTTGCGTCCAGCCTGGCCATCACCGCGTCCATGCCGCCCCCCTTGTGTGGTACCTTGTCTCACGTCGGCGGAGGAAAGTACCACAATCCCGGAAGGTCCCGATGAGCCAGTGGAGCGGTTTGGCCTGCCCCGTGGCCACCGCCGCGCGCTGCGCGGCCCGTCTGCCGGAGGGCGCCTGGGCTCCCGGTCCCGGCTGGAGCGTCTCCCGCCTGGGCTGGGGCAGCCTGCCCGGCGAAGTGAAGAACATCGTCGACTCCAAGCTCGAGCGCGCCCTCGAGCAGGTGCTGGCGGGGGGCCTCAACCTGCTCGACACCAGCCCCGCCTACCGCCACCGCCGCAGCCAGGCGTCCGTGGGGCGCGCCTTGCAGCGCGCGCTGGGGAGGGGCTCGCTGCGCCGCGAGGAGCTGGTGGTGGCCACCCATGCCGGCTGGCTGGCCTTCGACCGCAAGGAGGAGGAGCCGGCCGTCCTGCTCGAGCGGGAGATCCTGCCCGCCACCGGCCTCACGCGGGAGGATCTGGTGGGGCAGGTCTGGAGCCTGCATCCGGCCTGGCTGCGCCACCAGCTGGAGATGGCCCGCCGCCTGTGCGGGCTGGCCTCCTTCGACCTGCTCATGCTGGACGCCCCCGAGACGGGACTCAAGGTCTGGCCGCGGGAGCGCTGGCGCGCCGTGCTGCTCAACGCTTTCGTCGCCTGCGAGGAGCTGCGCGGCGAGGGTCTCATCGGCGCTTACGGCATCTGCAGCCTCGAGGGCTTCCGCGCCAAGGCGGAAGGCCAATCCATTCTTGATCTGGCCGAGCTGCTGGCCCTGGCCCGCCAGGCGGCGGGCGGCGGGGAGCACGGCCTGCGCGCCCTGCAACTGCCCTACAGCCTGGCCGCCCTGGACCTGCTCAACCTGCGCTCCGGCGGCCGCGACCTGCGCCACCTGGCCGCCGACGAGGGGGTATGGCTCTGTGGCCTGCTCAGCCTGGGCCAGGGCCAGCTCACCAGCGGGCTGCCCGCCTACTTTCGCGAGCGCATGCCGGGCCTGTCCCCCGCCCAACAGGCGCTGCAGGTGGTGCTCTCGACCGAGGGCCTGGGCGCGGCGCTGGTGGGGATGAAGAGCCGCGAACACATCGAGGAGAACCTCGCCCTGCTCGCCAGGCCCCGCCTGGCAGCGGAGGCCTGGACCTCGCTCTTCAAGGAATGAGCGCAGGCCATGGGGACCGCGCTCGTCCTGTTGACACGCTCTCGCCCTTAACCTAATTTTAACGCGGGTTGAGCAGCGGCAGGGGCCGCCGGCCCCGTCGCCAAGCCAAGTCAGTCCAACACCGGAAGCCTATGAGTGCGCCCAGGACACCCTGGACAAGGCATTTCTCCAAGACCCGCCGAACGGCCCCCGCGCCCCCTTCGGCCGGGTCTTTCCGCTCTCACGCATCCCGCCGGAATCGTGCGACACCCCAAACCGACGATCGTGCAACACCCCAATCCAACTGGAGGACTCACTAATGAAGCAAGGATTGATGCTGTCCGTCCTGGCCCTGGCCACCCTGGCCCAGGCCGCGGACGTGGCCTTCGACGGCCAGGTCCGCTATCGCATGGAGAACAGCAATTTTGTCTGGAGCCCTGCTCATGGCAAGTTCGTACCCCCATTCGACAGCGACGTGGACGCCTACAACAAGGCCGTGCTGCGCACGCGCCTGGGCGCCACCGTCACCCCGCAGGAAGGGCTTAAGATCCACATCCAGGCCCAGGACAGCCGCACGGTGGGAGGCAGCCACGGCAGCAGCGGCACCCTGGCCGAGGACAGCAAGCTGGGCCTGCACCAGGGCTACTTCACCTGGGCCTGCCAGGAGCTCTCCGGCCTGGAGATCAAGGCCGGCCGCTTCGAGATGCCCATGGCCGACCAGCGCTTCTTCGGCGCCGTGGACTGGAACAACGTGGGCCGCTCCTTCGAGGGGTGGAAGCTGGGCTACACGGGCCTGGACCTGGTGGGCATCCACTTCTACGGCCTCAAGGTGAACGAGATGGCGGCGGCCAACATGGACCAGACGGCCTGGGGCCTCTACTTCGCCAACATCCTGGGCCGGCGCATCGACCTCTTCTACCACAACGACGACTTCGGCGAGAACGCGGCCGAAAAGAAGAACGTGCGCAGCACCATCGGCCTGCACTACGACAACACCTACTTCGACAAGCTGGGCGTCAACTTCAACTTCGGCACCCAGATGGGCACGAATGAGCAGGGTGCCGCCGACATGGACTATGCCGGCATGATGTACGGCCTGGACGCCAGCTGGGAGCTGGGCCTGGGCTGGCTGGACAAGGTGGGCTTCGGCTACGAGAGCATGAGCGGCCGCGACACCTCAGGCGACATGACGGAGTGGCAGGAGCTGTACCCGACTGCGCACAAGTTCCACGGCTACATGGACATCGCCGGCCCCGTCTACAGCGGCTCCACGGCGGGCTTGAACGACATCCAGGTCAACTTCTGGGGCAGCCTGCCCCTGGGCCTGGCCTACAAGCTGGACTACCACATGTTCAGCTTTGTCGAGGACACGGGCTTCGAGGGGAACACGGATCTGGGCAGCGAATTCGACTTCAGCCTGGCCAAGAAAATGGGCAACTTCGGCGTCAACCTGGGCTACAGCATGTTCACGCCCACGGACAACATCGCGCCGGGCGGCGACGCCCAGAGCTGGATGTATCTCATGTTCACGGCGGGCTTCTAGCCCTCCGTCCGCAGCTTATCAAGCCAAGCGCCCCGCACGGATCGTGCGGGGCGCTTGCTGTCATCGGGATCGGGATCGAGGTCCGATGGGAAGCCGATCTCTCGAAAGCGATAGCGATGGATCGTGCGGGGCGCTTGGTGTCATCGCGATCGGGATCGGGATCGAGGTCCGATGGGAAGCCGAGAACTCGATATCGATATCGATATCGATATCGACTGTGATTCCGATAGCGATGGGTCCGCGACGGGCTTCCAATCCTCTCGGCCACCATGGCAGTATTGGGATCGGGATCGCTATCGGGATCGGGATCGGGATCGAGGTTCGATGGGAAGACGAGAACTCGATATCGATATCGATATCGATATCGACTGTGATTCCGATAGCGATGGGTCCTCGACGGGCTTCCAATCCTCTCGGCCACCATGGCAGAATTGGGATCGGGATCGGGATCGAGGTCCGATGGGAAGCCGGGAACTCGATATCGATATCGATATCGATATCGACGGTGATTCCGATAGCGATGGGTCATTGACGGGCATCCAAACTACCCGGCCACCGCGGCAGGATCGGGATCGGGATCGCTATCGGGATCGAGGTCCGCTGGAAGGCCAAGAGTTCGATATCGATAGCGATAGCGATACCGATAGCGATGAGTCATCGACGGGCATCTAAACTACCCGGCCACCGCGGCAGAGGTGGAGATCGGGATCGCTATCGGGATCGGGATCGAGATCAGATGGGAAGCCGAGAGCTCGGTATCGATATCGATATCGATATCGATACCGACTGTGATTCCGATAGCGATGAGTCTTTGACGGGCATCCAATCCTCCCGGCCACCGCGGCAGGATCGGGATCGGGATCGAGGTCCGATGGGAAGCCGGGAACTCGATATCGATATCGATATCGATATCGACGGTGATTCCGATAGCGATGGGTCATTGACGGGCATCCAAACTACCCGGCCACC